>NZ_JBHTIU010000024.1:0-33342 GCF_042677205.1 Paenibacillus residui | reverse complement strand
ACGCAAGCGTTTCTCCACCTTTCTTACGGCGGCAGACTTGTTGATGTTCTTGAACACCATTCCGTTGCTGCATACCGCCAATTCCTTAATGCCCACGTCTATACCGATTACCTCGTCCGTCAGTTCGGACTTCTCTTGCTCGTGCCTGATACCAATAGACACATACCAATACTTGCCGTCGAAGGATACTCGCGGATTGCTATATGCTCCTGATTGAGGAATCGGTTCACTGGTTTGGATCCAGCCGATCTTTTCCAGATAGACCGTGTTTCCATCTGCTTTAAATCGGTCATATCTGCTATAAAATGCTGGTTTTGAATGTTTTCTGCTTTTGAACTTCGGTTTCCCGGATTGTCCTTTGAACATCTTCTTGTAGGCATCACATGCGTCTTTGACGGCTTGTTTCGTTGTCTGGGCAGATATATCGTTCAGCCACGCATATTCTTCCGTCTGCTTCAGCTTCGTCAATTCTTTTCGCAGCTCGCCATCAGGAATAAACTTGCCGCCATTCCGATCGTTTTCTTCCTGACGAGCCAGCGTCCAATTGTATACCCACCTGGCCGCCCCGGCCGAACGCCATAACGCTTGTTCCTGATCAGGAGTCGGTTTGATTCTGACTTTTTTCGCAAGAATCATCTTCCATCAACTCCTTGAGCATCTTTCTCGCTTTGTTCGCTCGTTTTCCTTAAAGGATCGGCCGGTGCCTCTTTTTAGCGATAATCTTTGCTACACGCGCCGGTACATCGCTACTCTTTTAAAGTATTCGCAATGAAAAGCCGTTTTCCTTCCTTAGGCCGCTTTTTTTCATAAAGTAGAAAATAATTGTGCTAAAGCTTCACTTTTTAAACCGCTGTTTTTCCATACAATATAAGTAGGCCGGTGCAGTTGGCCAGAAGCTTAGCCCACAAGGAGGCGAAAAAGATGTCCATGCTTGGAATGAGTCTGCTGTCGTTCACGGCCGTGGCCTTGCTTACACCTCTGTTGATTTATGCATTAAAAAGTTTAAAACTTACACAGCCTATTCGCAAGGAATTGCCGGCAGGTCAGCAGGCCAAGCGGGGAACCCCATTGATGGCCGGGCTGATTCTTATGATCGGGGTATGGATCACTATAGCTACCCAACACGAACCGTTAGCCCGTCTGGCAGCTACCGCCTTTATCCTGTTCGGCGGGATTGGCTTCCTGGATGATTTCAAGAAGGCATATCATCAGAACCCGGCCGGATTGTCCGGCAAGATTAAATTGCTATTGCAATTTATAGTCACCGGCTGGCTGATTTTGGAGTGGTCTCGCATCTCTGCTCTCGATCCTACTATTACTATAACGTATAAGTGGGAGTTCTCGCTTCCTTTGGCAGGATACATAGCGGTCATCCTGTTGTTCATCGTTGGGACGGCAAATGCAGTCAACTTCACCGACGGAATGGACGGGCTGCTAATCGTTGCTTCCCTTCCCACTTATTTATTTTTTTTCGCGGTGTCGGATAGACAAGAAGTACAAGCTTTTTGTTTGATTATGGCAGGCTGCTTGCTCGGCCTTCTGCTGTACAATGTTCATCCGGCCAAAGCATTCATGGGAGACACCGGTTCGCTTGCGATCGGAGGGTCGCTGTCTTTTCTGGCCGTCATAGAAAAAGTAGAAATCCTGATTCCCGTTCTGTTTCTTGTCTATTTCGCCGAACAGCTGTCAGTGATCCTTCAGGTTTGGTACTATAAGCGAACCCGGCTCAGATTATTCCGGATGGCCCCAATCCATTACCATTTCAGTCTCAAATACAGTTGGAAGGAGCCGCAAATCGTTCTGTTGTTCGGAGCGGTTTCGTTCGCATCAGCTTTAATTTGCTGGTTATATGTCGCCTTGCTGTTTCCGCATGGAGCATAGCACAGCAGGGACGAGTCCTCTCATCCTATGATTTATGACAAAGTCATGAACTTTCTCCAGTAAGAGTTAGCCGCTGGACACCGCATATTCCTTTTTCGGTTGCAATAGGGTAGACTGGTAGATAGATCAAACGATAATTATGCGAAATGAGGGGAATAACGATGAAGCTGGAATCGGAAAAATCTAGCAATCAGTTTAGCGGACTAGGGTTAATTGTTTTTCTGGTTGTTGTATTGTTGGCTTCACCGATGATTTATTTTCTTATTCAAATGATGCTTGGCAACGAGCATGTGTTTCTTAAAGAAGGGGTCCACTATTAAACTTAGCTTCTCCATACGGAGGTCTATTAACTGGAAGGGAGCCGTTTGACCGGTTCCCTGAAGAGTAATATATAAACTTCTCTATCGAAGCAAGTTCGGGAAGAGCGATCGCGTTTAGAGGATGATCTAGACGCCAACTCTGTTAGGGTGCGGATGCAGCTTGCTACGAGGCCTATCTTCACTTTACCAGGAGTTTTCCAGGAGATGGTTTAGATGTTGAAGCTGGAAGGTACTTTCCTTCCGAACCGATGGACCGCTTTCTTTAATGCCGCTTATTATAGAAAGCTTTACACTCAGCTCAAGGAGATGCCGGTATTCCCTTCCTTGAGTTCTTTTTATTCTTGGGAGGGATGCATGAATGAAATTAACGCTAATTGCGGCCATGGATCGGAACCGGGTCATAGGCCGGGATAACGATATTCCGTGGAAGCTACCGAAGGATCAAATGTTTTTTAGGCAGACAACAATGGGGCATCCCATTGTGATGGGAAGAAAAAATTACGAATCCATGGGCCGGCCCTTGCCCGGACGGAGAAATATTGTTCTGACGCGGAATCCTGACTATCGGGCAGAAGGCTGCGAGGTCGTCGCCTCTCCGGAGGAAGCTTTAGCGCTTGTCGCAGCGGATCCGGAAGTATTTATTATCGGGGGAGAAGAAGTGTACCGGCTATTCTTGCCTTACGCTCATCGATTGGTGCTGACGATGATCGATCATGAGTTTGGGGGAGACACCTTTTTTCCTGAAGTGAATGAGGAGGAGTGGAAATTGATTTCGGTCACTCCCGGCGTGACGGATGAGCGCAATCCGTATCGTTACGATTTCCATGTGTATGAGAGAATATCCGGGGGAACACGTCTTATTTAGAGATATGAGCATTTCTGTTAGAATGGAAGTTCAACCGCTCGGCAGCTCCTAACGGGATGCCGGGCGGTTTTTTTTGCTGTTTTTTACTCAACAAATTCTGGGCAGGATGCAGCAAGCATTATTCTGGCAAGGGATCAAGCTTGGTTCTCGCATAGGCGGCGGAGCCGATTAGCCCCGCGTCGTTACCTAGTTGAGCTGTCTTGATTTTCAAATGGCTCCAGTACTTTGGCAGGATGGATGCTTGCAGCGTCTCCCGGACAGGGGCAAGCAGCTTCTCGCCTGCGGAGGCTACGCCGCCACCGATGATGACGACATCCGGGCTGAGCAAGGTAACGGCGTACGCCAATCCGTAGCCGAGCAGCCTTCCCGTATGACGATATACTTCCGCCGCTAATTCATCGCCTTCGTCATATGCGGCGGAGATGGCATCTGCGGTCAACTCGCCCGGCTCTCGCAGGGCCAGCCCGGCAAGACGGCTTGGTCGCCCGCTGCGGACGGCCTCGGTCACTTGCCGGATCAGGCCGCGGGCCGACACGACCGTTTCGAGGCAGCCCTGCATGCCGCAGGAGCAACGGGCCTGTTCCCCTCTCATCGGAATATGCCCGAGCTCTCCAGCCATGTTCTTGCTCCCGCATAGAATCCGTCCCTGATCGATATATGCAGCGGCCAGACCTGTTCCGATCGTTAGGCCCAGAACATGCTTGAAAGACCGGCCCGCTCCCTGGATGGCTTCTCCATAGACGTACATTCTGACGTCATGATGAATGCAAACAGGCAGGCCCGTTAAGTTATTCAGCCGTTCGGCCAGCGGAACGTCCTTCCATTGCAGGTTAGCCGCGGACAGGACGACCCCCCTGTCGACATCGATAAATCCGGGCACACCGGCTCCAATACCGGCAACCTCATTGCGGTTCACCCCGGATTGTTCCAGCAGCTGTCCTGCAATGCCGGCAATTCGTTCAATTACCTTATCCGCTCCGAGAGGCGCATCTGTCTTTACTTGAGCTCTGCTGACAATCCGGCCATGCGGATCGATTAATCCGCCTTGGATATTCGTTCCGCCCACATCGATTCCGATGATGTATTTCCCCATGGCTACCTCCTGTTTCGCCAAGCGAGCCTATCGGCGCGCGGCTTGCGTTCAATTGCTAGTTGCTCACGATCCGGAGTCCTACAGCTACAGCTCCAGCCAATGCCCAAGCGACATCACCCGCTGGACCTCGAACCGTTCATTCAGGACAACGAGATCAGCATCCTTACCCGGAGCGAGCGATCCTTTCCGCTGATTCAGCCCAAGAATCCGTGCCGGATTAAGGCTGGCCAGACGAGCGGCCTCATAGGGCTTCAGGCCAAGCTGCCCGATTGCATTCTTCACGGCGATGTTCATCGTCAACGTGCTTCCCGCCAGGCTGCCGGTAGGAAGACGGACGATCCCGGCCTCCACGGTCAGCGAATGCCCGGCCTCCGTTATATACTTGCCGTCCGGCAATCCTGCCGGCCGGACGGCGTCTGTAATCAGCACCACCCGGTCCAAACCTTTCATTCGCAGCAGCACTTGCGCGGCGGCCGGATGAGCATGGTGAGTATCGAAGATCAGCTCCGCGGTAACCTCATCGTCTAGCCAGGCTGCGGACAGCATGCCGGGCTCTCGGTGATGGAACCCTCTCATTCCGTTATAGCAATGGGTGATATGCTGAACTCCCCAGTCTGCTGCGCGGATCATATCCTCGTACGTGGCACCGGAGTGGCCTGCCGACACGATAATATTCTGTTCACGCAGATGGCGGATGACCGATTCCGCGCCGTCCAGTTCCGGGGCGATCGTCACCAGTCGAATCTGCCCGCCGGAAGCGCTCAGCCATTCTTTCATCTGCGGCAAGGAAGGCAGAAGCAAGTCCTCCTCCCGCTGAGCTCCTCGATATGCCAGCGCCAAGAAAGGCCCCTCCAAATGGATGCCTGCGATAAGTGAGCGCAGCGGCTCCTGTGAAGAGGCCATATATGTATTGGCCGCGGTAAGTGCTGAAGTTATAGCCGCGACCGATGCTGTTCTGGTCGTTGGCAGGAGTGTCGTCGTCCCGTGGGCGGCATGATAACGACACATACCGTCGATCGCTTCCGGCGTCGCGTCCATCAGGTCGAAGCCGTTGCCCCCATGAACGTGGAGATCTACAAATCCGGGATACACGTACATCCCCCGGGCATCGTATCTTTCCGCATCTGCTGCCAGATGGTCCGGGAGCGTCTCGTCTATTCGCATAATCTTTCCGTCCCTGACCGTCAGACTGCCGCCTGTTATCACTCTGTCCGCGGCTACAATATTCGCATTCTCGATTATGACAGTCATATAAGCCTCCTTGACGGACTTTTACGCTCATCTTAATGGAATCCTCCATGGAAAACAATATCCAAAATGACTTATTTAGAGGGCCAATGATGCTGGATTTGTTGCTTCTAGAGAGGGTCGTTTTAAAGTCACATAAGAGAGAGCAGGCAGCCTCTTCCTCAGAAGAGACTGCCTGATGACAAAAATTTATTTATTCGCTTTGGCTTCCACGGATATAGTCCCCCTGCGTGACGTCCCCGTCATCAATGAATTGAATGCGGACAGAGTTACCTTGGTCAAGGTCCGGAGAGTCGGATACATGATAATGGATATGCGGCTCGCTGGAATTTCCCGAATTTCCGCATAGCCCCAGTAAGTCCCCGGCTTTAACTTCGTCTCCGACTTGGACTTGAACGGACTGCTTCCGGAAGTGAGCCAGCATGCTGTATTCTCCGTTGGCATGCTCGATGACGACATGGTTTCCTGCGGGATTGGCAGGGTCCATCTTGCCGACAGGGGCGTTATCGTCCAAATCGTTCACTACCTTTATGATTTTGCCGTCAGCCGGTGCGAGTACGGGCTGACCGAAAGCGAAATAACTTTCATTCTTGGTCGGATCGCCTTCATAGGATTGGCCGTCCTTAAGGATGACCCAATCAAAGGCGTATCGCTGGCCCGGGTATGCGTAATGATAATTGACCAGCACATTGGTTCCCCCCCAGTAAGTAAACCACTCGCCGGAGAAAGGATACAGGTATTTGCCCGAAGTATACTTTCCGTCCGTCTCCGGAAAGGTCTCGAGAGGAACAATCTGCAGACCGAGAATAGTGCCTGAAGGATTAATAACAGCGGTCATGCCTTTGCTGCCGTCCTCGCTTGCCCATGTATATCTTACATTATTGTCCATGGGCAATTCGGACAGAAGCTTATAGGCCGATACCCCCTGGTTAAAATCTGCAGCCAGCGCCTGGAACTCGCTATCCGATACCTGCTGCTTGAATTCCTTACTGAACTGCTTATAAATTTGCCCGTATTTTCCTTGCAGAAACATCTCGGCAAAGCGGTCAGGGGTTACTTGGCTATCCTTCTCCTCCGCCTTATTGCCGGGAGAGGCGGAAGGCTGTTCGGCCTCTGGGGAGGCAGAGGGCTGAAGGGCACCGGGGGTTCCCGAAGCGCAGCCCGACAGCACGGCAACGGCCAGAAGACTCGCAGCAGCGGTTTTCCATAATTGATTAGTCATTGCTTGCGTCACTCCTTGCTATAGTTCGGCCGGGCCATCAATGGCCGTCCGTCCTTGGTAGTCTACAAATCATTGTAGCATCCGAATCTTTCCTTGCCGGCAACGGAAGCTTAACGCAAGCTTAATTTTTCCAGAAAGAACATAAGGAAGAGGCATCAGGAATAAAGCGTACTTACCGTTAAACAGGCTGGATTTCCTATCTCTATGGAATATGGGTGCTCATACTTTGCAACGGCCTTTTTTCCAAAACTCTTGAATAACAGAAGGAATGATTGCATTTTCCCGGGGCTGTTCCGGTGAGGGGGCTTAACCCGTTAAGGATCTGTTAAGGTTCAGGTATACCTGGAGAAATATGCACATGGTATGATGGAGATAAGAAATCGTTGCGGGAGATGCTGCCGGATGCATGAGATGAAAGATGCCAAACTTCTTATAGTTGATGATGAACCGTCCATCTTGAAAATGCTGAAAACCGTTCTGGCGAAAGAAGGATTCGTGAAGGTAGATACGGCGGGGAGCGGGGAAGAAGCCGTTGAACTGTGCCAAAGAACACGCTACGACTTCATTATTTTGGACGTGATGCTGCCCGGACGCAGCGGCTTTGAGGTATTTCCGTTTTTGCGCCAGACGACGGACGCCCCGGTGCTGTTTCTGACGGCCCGGACGACCGATTTCGACAAGCTGACCGGATTTGCCGTAGGCGGGGATGATTATATGACCAAACCGTTCAATCCTCTAGAAGTAATAGCCCGGGTGAAGGCTCAGCTCAGGCGGTATTTGAACATAACCCCTTCTGCAATAGATACGGAGGAACGCTATCGGTTCGGGCGGTTCGAAGTGGATGTAAGGGCAGGGGAGCTTATAGTGGAGGGCCGTCCGGTAAGCTGTCCGGCTCAGGTTTTCCAGCTCCTTGTTTTTCTTTGCCGGAATCCGAATAGAGTCTTCAGCAAAAGTGAGCTGTATGAGCGGGTATGGGGGGACAGCAGCATGAGCGACGACAACACCGTTATGGTTCACATCCACCGGATCCGTGAAAGGATAGAGAAGAACCCCGGGGCGCCGGAATATTTGCTGACGGTTAGAGGGCTCGGATACAAGCTCGTAAACCGGGAGATTTCCGATGGACGTTAGGAAACGGCTGATTCTGCAATTTATATTTCAGCTTGTTTTTGTCGGGGCGGTGCTGATCGGTTTAATGGTCGCGATGATCTATTATCTTGCCGATCAGATGACAGAGATGGAGATGAGAAGGGAGTTTGCCAAAGCCGGTCTTCCCAAATTGGTGGAGTCTATGGAATGGAAGGACGGAAATATTCAATTTGATGAGAAGCTGCTTGACGAAGTCAAGCGAAGCGGAGGCTGGCTTCAGACGTTGGATGAGGAGGGCGGGGTCATTACTTCATATTTCACCCCCGGCGATGTTCCGGACCGGTATAATCCGGGGGAATTGGTCGATTATTGGAGGGGAAAGAAGCCATTTCCTTACAGTCTCTACATCTGGATACAGGTCAAAGGGGGGACAACCTACACTTTACTCTACGGGGTGAAGCCGGAAGGCGGACAGCTTGTCCAAAGCTTGTCGGAACAAGCAGTATTATCCGACGGGAAGATCCTGATTCCCGATGATCTGGAGCAGAAGCTGAAAGCTAAGCAGGGCTGGGTTCAAGTGCTTGATGAGCAAGGGGATGAGCTGGCTTCATTATACAAGCCTTCCGAGGCTTTAACTCATTATACGCTTAAAGATCTGATTTTCGGATCGTTCAGCACTTTGTCGGATTCGTACCAGTTGTGGACGAAACATGAGGAAAGGACCGGCCTGACCTGGCTTGTCGGATTGCCGGTCTTTGCGGAAGAGGGGACAGCCCGCCCGCCGTTTCTGTTCGGATCGGAAGGGCAGCTGCTGCTTGCCGGCTTCATTGTGCTTCTCATCGTCGTTCTCTTGCTGTTTGGAGTTCTGTCCATCTGGTACGGCCATCGGTTCGGAACCCCTATTCTGCATATGATCCGCTGGCTGCAGCGGTTGGGCAAAGGTGCCTATGAGGAGCCGCAAGACCGGAAGGGGCTTCCCAGAAGCCGAAAGCCGTCAGGAAAGCTTAAACGGCGGTACAGATTATACACTGATGTGCTGCAGGTGCTGGCCGGTTTGACCGAAACCTTGAAACGAAATGACGAAATCCGCACCAAGCTGGAGAAGTCTCGGGAGGAATGGATTGCCGGGGTATCCCATGATTTGAAAACCCCGCTCTCTTCGATTAAAGGCTATGCCCATATGCTGGAATCCGACCAATACGACTGGTCTGTCGCTGAAGTTCGCGAATTTGCCGGCGTGATCAAAGATAAAGCAGACTATATGGACGGACTGATTGCGGACTTAAGTATGACTTACCGGCTTAAGAACGGAGCGATGCCCTTAAAGATGGAACTGACCGAGATGAACGAATTCATCCGCGGAACGGTGGCTTCCTTCCATAACGATCCGGGCTTTATGCAAGCGAACATTTATTTTCGCGGTGCCGGGAAGCCGATCTATTACAGTGTGGACGTCCATTGGTTCCGGCGCATTCTAGACAATCTGCTGGCTAATGCCCTCATTCATAATCCGGCGGGAACCGAAATAGAGGTCTCGCTGGATGCCGGCGCTAAGAATGGATTTATGTTAACGGTTCGAGACAATGGGGAAGGTTTGGACGAAGAGGGGCTCCTTAACCTGTTCGAAAGATATTATCGGGGGACCAATACAGAAGGGGCAGGCAGCGGAACCGGGCTGGGTCTCGCTATTGCCAAACATCTCGTTCATGAGCACGGGGGCACGATCGAAGCGGAGAGCAAGTCGGGGCACGGTGTCACTATCCGTATGCGGTTCGGATAAACGGCAAGCCGCGGTTAAGCGTGAATTCGGCAGTAAATATGGACAACGGCCTGCATTTGGCAGGCCGCTGTCCTTTTACCATTCGCTCATTAGCACCAAAAAGCACGAGAAACGATGACCAGAAGGATGAACAGCACCAGAATTGTACCGGTAGAAGTGAAAAACCCTCTGCCGAAACCGCCAACTGCGCTCATTGAAATTCCTCCTCTCAGTTAAGCCTAAATTATACTATGATTTTGCATCCTCTTCGCTTGGGTGAACATCACGGGTTAAGGAAGATTGTGCAGGAGCACATTTTTGATAAATATAAGCATAAGTTTTCACCTTTTGCCTGCTCTTATATTTCATCGCTAAACGCACCTGTCCGAAGGACGACGATAGCCGTTTATCTTGGGTATAGTGCCAAATACAGCTGTTTTCCTCCGAAATTGTTTTTTTGACATTCGTTCGGTGTCCAGGGACCGGCAAAATCAGGTTATTTTCGAATGAGCCGTCATATATTGGAGGATAGACACTGTGAAGGGGCGATTCGGTTAATGCGGACAGCAGAACATGCGGCACGTCTGTTTATAGGGAAGTGCTATCCTTCCTGTCGGGTTGCGATTCTGGCGGGCAGCGCGTCTGAGGGGAAAGATACGGAGTATTCGGATCTGGATTTGGTTATTTTCGAACATAATGAACCAAGACCATACAGACGAACTTATAATGAATTCGGCTGGACGATTGAAGCCTTCGTCATGGACCATTCCTCTTATCGGAAGCTGTTCATGGCGGGTATTGAAGCGGCTCTGCCCTCCTTGCAGAGGATGTGCGCGGAAGGGATCGTGCTTAAAGATGACGGAACGGCGGAAGGGATCCGGGAGGAGGCCAGGAGTGATCTGGCATCGGGACCTTTCCCCTGGGCGGATGAGGAACTGGATATGGCCAGATACAGGATTAGCGAGGATATCTCGGATTTATCAGGATCGTCCGACCGGGAAGAGAGCCTGTTTATCGTTCAGGAGCTTGCGGCCAAACTGGTTGAGTTTGTTCTGAGGGCAAATGGCCGGTGGCTTGGAGAAGGAAAATGGGCCCTTCGGATGCTTAAACAGTATGACGCCGCATTCAGTCAAGCGTTAACGGATTCCTTGGAAGAATTCTATGCAAGCAACGACAGAAAGCCGCTGCTTCGATTGGCCGATGAGGTGCTTCGGCCGTTCGGGGGGAGACTGGCCGAAGGTCATATAGTCTATGCGGAAGTGGATGCAGAATAAAAACGGATTTCCCGCTGCAGCGTTTCGTCTGGAGAGAGCTTCGCAAATACAATGAATCAGACCTTCTGTCTTTAGCGGACGGAAGGTTTTTTGACATATAACTTGTAAACACGGGTGCAGGGCAGATGCTTATATCTGCCCTGATCGGCAAGAAATCTGGGATATACCTGCCCGGGTAAAGGTTTGACTATATAATCCAAGATCATGAATACATAGAACATTTATGGAGACGAGCCCGCAGGATATAATGAGGATTATTCACCGCCCTGCGGTTCATCGCTGTTTCATTTTGCTTCGGTAGGTCATAGCGGGGACCCCGGTATATTTTTTGAACAGGCGGGAGAAGTAGGCGGGGTCGGGGTAACCGAGCATCTGTGATATTTCTTTAATTTGCAGCCCGGTCAGGCGCAGAAGCTTTCTGGCTTCGGATATTTTAAGCCGGTTGACGTATTCATTCAGCGGGTAGCCGGTATTCTGGAGGACGAGTCGGCGCAGGGTGGAGCGGGAGATATGATTTCTTTCCCAAAGCTGTCGTTCGTCCCATGGCTCGTACAGGCTGCCGGCGATATCCTCCAGAACTTGAATAATAAATTCGGGCTGTTTGCCGGAGAAGTGGGCAGACCTGCGGTTGGCATCCGTGACGGAGAATTCGTAGATGAGCGATTCCAGCATGAGGGCCGCGCGATCCGCGTTGTCCGGAATTCCGCTATCAACGAGATCGCCGATCGTTTCGATTTTACGGATAAAGCTTCGGTCGGAGCCTACACGCATTACCGTGCCGGGAACGATTATTTGGGCGTCCAGCCATTCCCGGATTCTGCCCCCTTCGAAAGTGATGTAGTACTCGTCCCAGCCGTCCTTGCCATCAGGGCCGAAGGTAAACTCCGCCCCGGGCCATTCCCAGAACAGGCAGCCGGCATCTATCCGCTGCTCAGCCTCCCCGTGCACCCGAAAGCTGCCCTTGCCTTTCACAATATAGGTGAAGGCCCAATGGCCGCAAGGGGCCTCCCTGTGCTTCAGCGTTCTGCCCGGCAGATGCCCGTATTGAAGCACGGTAAGATTTTGGATTCGCAGCTTGGAGCGTTCCAGCTTAAGATCGACGATGCGAATCGGCTTAGGGCTGATTAAATAGTCCAGATAGGTTGCCAATGTAGAGCCTCCCCCGGGTAGTGGATTTCCGAAGCCGGCGAACAGGGGCGAAATGCCCGTCTTTTGATACCTAATTTAATCATACAAGCTTCAGGTTTTCAATAAGTCTCTTCCGGCGGAAAATATAACGAACATACCCGGGCGGGAGAAGCATTGGAGAAATTATCTTGTAATAGGGGGATGAATAAGATGAAGCTGAACTTTGTCGGAGACTTGGCCGGCCTGGAGGAAGGCTTGGCCGCCTTGAGCGCTGATTTGCATTTCGAGAGAAGCCCGGACGGTATACCGGTGTCGGTGGAGAGAAGGGCGGAGCCCCGGCTTGAAGTATCGATGGACGGGGAACGCGCTGTTTTTCGCTATTCGCGTCCCATTCATTTTTACCGCGCACTGGGGCTGCTTGTCGAATCGCTTCGTGAGGGAAGGCCCTTTGCTCTTGCGGAGGAACCGCAATTTGACACGATAGGGCCTATGTTTGACGTATCGCAAGGAAATGCTGTTCTTAACCTGCCTACTGTCAAGCGGCTGATCCGGCTAATGGCGATTATGGGACTGGATATGTTCATGCTGTATGCCGAGGACAGCTATGACGTGGAACAACAGCCTTATTTCGGCTATATGCGGGGGAGATACTCACAGCGGGAGCTGAAGGAACTGGATGACTATGCGGCGCTGTTTGGCATCGAAATGATTCCCTGTATTCAGACGCTAAGCCATTTGAAGGATGTGCTTAAATGGGACTGCTTCGCCGATATCCGCGACGATGAAGAGACGATGCTGGTCGGGCAGGAGCGCACCTATGAGTTTATTGAGCAAATGATTGTATCCGCCATGAAGCCGGTACGAACCAAGCGGATTCATATAGGGATGGACGAAGCCTGGAAGCTTGGACAAGGTGAATATTTGCTTCGTAACGGATACCGGTCGAAATTCGACATCATGAATGAGCATCTGGCACGTGTTCTGAAGATCACGGAAAAATACGGTCTCAAGCCGATGATGTGGAGCGACATGTATTTTCGCGCAGGGTCCCGAACGGGAGACTACTACGATACGAGCTGCGTCATCCCCGACGAGGTCGTGCAGGCCATGCCCCAAGGAGTGCAGCAGGTATACTGGGATTACTATCACTATAACGAGGAATTTTATGTCGATTGGATACGCCGGCACAAGCGGCTCGGGTCGATGCCGGTATTCGCCGGCGGAATCTGGAATTGGAAAGGATTCGTTCTTAATTACGGAGCGACCTTCGTCGCCACGAATGCAGCCCTTAATGCCTGCAAGGAGGAAGGGGTCCGTGAAGTCATCGCCACCCTCTGGGGGGACGATGGTACGGAATGCGATATTTATTCCGCATTATTGGGTCTGCAGCTGTTCGCCGAGCATGCCTATGCCCGCCGCTTGGATGAGAATAAGCTCGCCCGCCGGTTTCATTTCTGTACGGGGGCGGAGATGAAGTCTTTCATGAACATCAGATATGTGGATGAAGTTCCGGGGATTTCGGAGAACAATCTGGAAACGTACAACCCGTCCCGATACATGCTTTGGCAGAATGTCCTGATGGGATTGTTCGATCGCAACATCGAAGGACATGCAGTAGAGGAGCATTACCGGGAGTGGAGCGTTAGAATGAAGCAGTACGCATCGTCCAACGGAGAATTCGGCTTCGTGTTCGAGCTTCTGCACCGGTTGTGCCGGGTTCTGTCGCTTAAAGCCGAGATGGGGCTGAGAATCACGAACGCCTATCGAAACGGGGATAAGGCTGCACTGCAAGAGATAGCGGCGGTTCAGCTGCCGGAGCTGACGAAACGGATTCACTCCTTAAGAAGCTTCCATAGGGACAGATGGTTCGCAGCCTATAAAGCCTTCGGCTGGGAAGTGATAGACGGCCGTTACGGTATGCTTCTTCTTGGTTTGGATACGGCGGCTGCCCGGATTTCCGATTATTTGGCAGGGCGGATCAGCGTCATCGAAGAACTGGAGGAGGAGAGGCTGCCGTTCAACGGCAAGGAAGGATGGGTCGACGGTTATTTCTACAAACAAATGCCCACGGCCAGCCGGATCGCACAGCCCTGAATAGGGAGCTATAAATCTATCAAACACTTGCAGGGCAAGGTTCATTTTGCCTGATGCAAGTGTTTTTTCTTGAAAAAAACCGGTCGTTGAGATATGTTAGAGGAAATCTAGAATACCAAAGTCTATCGAAGAAGCCGATACACGGCTTGTAGCCGATTTGCCGATTGTGGCCCGGAGAGGGAATGATTCTTGTCCCAATATCGGCTATAATGTAAGAACACCGATGAGGAAGTGGGGGAAAAGAGATGAGTAACCAGACTGATCCTACAGATCCGTACGATCCGGTAACACGGGTTAAGAATATTTATTTGGCTTCAGGTATCGGGATTGGCGTCCTAGCGGGAATCGTGATCGGCGTGTTCACCAGTCATGTCGGAACCGGCTTGATCTACAGCGTTCCGGCCGGCATGCTTGCCGGGCTTATTCTCGGCAACCTTCGCAGCAAGTCCAAGAAGTCATAGGTAAGAATTGAATAAACCATCCTGCGGAAGCACCGCCCTTATACTCGAACGCGAGCGTAAGGGCGTTTTGTTGTTAAACATATGGTAACAGAACCAGCCATGTTTCGGATTTTCGTGCCGGAGCCGGAGCCTATGGCTGAGAAGAAGGCGCGGATTCCTTCACTTCGAATTCGGAGGCCAGCGTATGCTCTGCGGAATAGCCCATCGTTGAGAAGGCTTTAACCACTCTGTAGCGTCCCGGGTCCAATCCATTTATACGGATGGTTCTTTCATAGGTTTGACCGGGGTTGAGACTGATTCCAACGGCTGGAAACTCCTTATCTATAGAGTGCTCCATCCAGGTTCCGCCGACGTTCTTCTCTATATGATAATCTTCACCCAGATATAAGATGGAAGGTCCGGCATTGTATAGCTTCAACACTCGCCCGGCAGAATGGGCGTCATTGGCGTCTGCCAACAGAAGCTTGGCATTGACTTCCCGCTTCGGGACATACATAAGGGAGAGAAAAGTATCCTCGATCTCTTCCTGCTCTCCTAGTATTTCAATACTCAACAAATAGAGAGCCCCTTCTTCGTACGGCAATTGGAAATCGAATTGTGCCGCCGGGAAGGTCGTACCCGAAAGCCGTTCCAGCGTTTCCGAGATCATCCCGGTATTTTGCAGCGATTCATCGCGCCCGGTCAATTGAATACGGATAGTGCGATTGGCCGGATTTTCACCGAAGACGACGGAAATCTTCTCTCCCGGTTGACGAATCCCCCCGGGATAGGAGAACAGCAGCGGGTCCCGGACGCTGCTCTCGAACCATTCTCCGGTCGGAGCCGCATATTCTGTCCTATCGGATAATGTATTTCCATCGCTGAGCAGCAGATCGTTCCAGCCGCTTTCGTCAGGCGTTCGGTCCGGATTTCCAATAGTATTCGCCAATTCCTGTTTCAATGCTATCCGGGAGCGGGTATTATCCGATAGGTCCGGCGTTTTGTGCTGCGAGCAGCCAGTCAGCAATAGAAAGATCATCAGTGCGAAGGCAACGGCTCTAACCATTAATGTGTTCCCCTTTTCTACAGGCTTTCTTTGTTCTACTGGAAAATAAATAGGAGAATTAATGTGATTCAATACCTATACAATAGACGATTTTCCGTTCAAAAGGTTTCAAAAATTGAAGAACCTATTTATATTGGACATCCTTGAATGGTAATGTATAATTTTGGTAAATGGTCCGAGGTTGAGCTGTTCCGTCCAATCTGATATCTAGTTGGCTCTCACAGGCTTATATAGCGGCATTAAGTCTTATAGGTCGAATTTTTTGTATACAAATGGAAAGGTGGCGGAATGTTGTGAACGGTCCCAATTTTTCATTCCTTAAGTCTTCTTATCCTGAATTATGCCGGCTGGGAAACCGGGCGGAGGCGTATGTTTGCGATTATCCTCAATTAGCAGTCATCCAATTAGAGCCATTTATCGAGATTGTTCTGAATCATATCTGCCGGTTTGAAAATCTGGTCATTGGCGCTTCCGTCCATGAGCAGATCGACAGGTTAATTTCCCGCCGGGCGATCAATACACAGGAGGCGGATTTCTGCCGGTTAATTCATCAAGCGACATCCGAAGATAACGTGTCATTAACGACAGAGGAAGTTCTGGATTGGATAGGACGCGCTCATTCGTTGGCCTGCCGTTTCTACAAAGATTACAATGATTCCTCCTTCGAGCCCCTCCCATACCTGATTTCCGGAAATGTCCGGCAGAATGGGTTGGATTTCGATTCAGGGCTTTTATTCCCAACCACGGAGAAAGAAGCTTCCCTGGCCGACATCGACGGCAAGCCGGTGGTCGGGGAGTGGAACCGGGCGTTTATCCATTTGGAGAACTACGCGGAGGTCTCCGGAAACGATGGAGATAAATATGTAGGTCAGTGGAAAGCCGGAAGGAAGCATGGGGCCGGCAAATACACCTGGCATGACGGCACCGTCTATGAAGGAGAATGGAAAGACGATCTGGAGCATGGTCGGGGAACGAAACGGTACGCGAACGGAGATGTTTATACCGGGCAATGGGAAGAAGGAATGTTTAACGGAGAAGGGGTTTATCAATGGCATGACGGCACCGTCTATGAGGGAAGCTGGCATGATCATATGGAGCATGGAAGGGGGACGAAGACTTTCCCGGATGGAACGATATTGACGGGCTTATGGTCTTATGGAGAATTTCTCTATTCCTCCGAACGGCTTGCGGAGGCCTCATTAGCGGTCAAAACGGAGAGGAAAAGCTGGCCGTTCAGCTTCGATATTTAAAGGTAATCGGCTAACCAACCCGAGGCATGGAGCCGGACAGGCAATTGGATGGGCCGCTTCGACGGCGCTTCTATTCCCTTATCCATTTTATTGATCCTTCGGCTTGTTTCGGAGGCTGAAGTTGATTATATTGGTAATGACGAAAGGGGAAGAGGCCGCATGATCTTTTTGAGAAGAGAGAGCTTGAAGCAGTACATTCGCTGGTATCCGGTCACCTCCATATGGATAGTGATTAATCTGGTTGTCTTCGGACTGATGGAGCTGTACGGTTCCTCCACGAATTCCGAAACCTTGATCCGGTTCGGCGCCATGTACCATACACCGTTTTGGAATCCCGAGTTATGGAGATACATTACTTCGGTTTTTGTTCATATCGGGGGGATGCATCTGATTATGAACAGCTTCTTTCTGTATGTGTTTGCTCCTCCTCTCGAGAGGATGCTCGGGTCTTTCAAGTATGCGATTTTCTACTTGTTGAGCGGCGTTGCCGGCAATCTGGTCAGCCAGTGGATGGCCAGCAGCTATTCCGTATCCGCCGGGGCCTCGGGAGCCATCTACGGCATATTCGGAGCTTATCTCTACTTGAGCCTGTATCACAAATATATGCTGGACCGCCAGTCGCAGCAGACGGTCTATACGATGCTGGCCATCGGTGTGGTCTTCTCGCTGATCATGCCTCAGATCAATCTGTCCGCCCACCTGGGAGGCTTGGCAGGAGGCTTTCTGTTGATGGCTGCGACAGCCCCTCTCTGGAGGAATAAACGCGGCCGATAACGGGTGTTTATAGGATAGAGCGAACGGAAGCCCTGTCAGGAGGAACGGGCTTCCTTCTTTATGTTCTTTATGGTTGCAACGTCCTGACTCGTCGCCCTGGGCCGCGGACCGTCAGAGTCTCCCGGCCTCCTTGCGGAATTCTCCCGGAGGGAGTCCCGTCGCCTTCTTGAACATCCGGATAAAGGAATTGACATTAGGGTAGCCGACCTGGACAGCGATGTCCTGGATCTTCAGATCCGTCTCCCGCAGCAGCTCCTTCGCCTTGTTCATCCGGAAGGTATTGACATAGTCGCTAAAATTGATTCCCCGCTTTTCTTTAAAATAGGTGGACAAATAAGCGCCGGTAATGTTCAGCTTGTCGGCCAGCAAATCCAATGAAATGTCTTCCCGGTAATGCTTCTCTACATATTCGGTAACAAATCCGGTAATCGGATCGTTCTCCATTCTTTTCCTCTTGATATAACTGGCGGCCTCGGGCAGAAGATCGTCGAACAACTGCTCGAATTGGTCCAAGGTGAGGCACTGCTTCAAACGGCTTGCCAAGTAAACCGACTCCATCCGATCGGCGGCCTCGATATGGTTCGAGCGCAGTACATGGAGCACCCGGTTAATCATCTCGCTGGAGAAATCGCGAAACTGCTCAAGGGTGGCCTCTTTCCTGGCCATGACGGCCAGCATCCGGCGAAGGATAGGGCCGAGGGCGGCTTCGTTGCCCGTCAGCAGATTGCTCGTAAATTCCTGTTCCTCCACTGCATTAAGCCGATATGTCGCCGGATGGGTGTCCTGACAGCCTATGATTTGCGTCTCCTCTCCCAATTTCCGCTGTGCAACCATTCCAAGCAAATCTTCGTAAGCGGAAGTGAAGTCGGAGGAATCCCGATAAGGCTCACTGAAGGCTATGGTGACGGTGCAGTACTGGAGGTCCAGATCGAACACCTGCTTCAGGCTGCGAAGTGACTCCTCCCATCCCGTTTCATTCTCTTCCTCCAGAAAAAGCAGCGACAATATCCGGTCCTTCTCCAATTGAAAGGTTAACGGCTCCTTGTAAACCTTGCTGAACTCCGATTGGATAAATTCCCGTATGAAATAAGCCGCTCGATTCTGCTCGAAATCCAGGTCCTGGGTAAACCGTTCCCGGAAGCTCAGTTGAAACAGGACAAGCCGGAAGGGCTGGTTTTTGTCCAGCGGCAGCTTGATGTCTTTCACCCGGGTTTCTATGCTCTTTAATTTATCGATATAGGCGTAATAGGTCAGCAGCGAATTCTTATTCGACAGATCGGCGTTAATCGTCTTATTCTTCTCCATCAGATCGCTAAGCTTATCGCTGATCCAGTCGTATTCCCGGATTTGGCTGCGGTGGGCTGCAGGAAATTGCAGCTGTTCCATGGAACGGATAATCCGGGTCAGCGGATGATTGATTTTTCGGGTGAAGAAGATCGACGCCGAGATGCCGATGATCAACGCCAAGGCCAGCAGCGCAATGAGAATGACATTCAACCGGACAATCTGGGAGGAAATCTTCTCATAAGGAATGACCGACCAATATCCGTACCCGGATTCGGCCCCCCGCTGGTAGAAGTAATAGTAGGGGCCTTCCTTGAAATAGGTTTGGCTGACGGAAGGCGGCTGTCTTTGGCCAATGTCAAAGGGCTCGTCTGTATTGCTGTACAAGGTTTGTCCGCTATCATCCAGCATATAGAAGCGCTCATCCTCCCCCGCCTGGTGAAAGGATTCATACAGCTTGTCGGCTTCCAGGAGAGCGATGATGACGAAGTTGGTGTTGTACAAGTTTTTGATCAGCAGAGGAAGCAGACGCCCTTTGGCCACCCTGGATTCCAGATTGTACTCGACGAATGGGGCGGCCGGGTACATTTTGAAGCTGACCGGGTTCTCCACCTCCCGCTGCCAGAAATCGACCGTATATTGATCGCTGACATAGAACTTGGTAAACATTTTATCTTCCGTTGTCGTACCGTCTTTTTCGATAATCAATCCGGTATTGACGAAGTAATAAATAATATTGGTCAAATAAAGATTAGACGTATTCAAAGAATGCTGAAGATCCTTGCGGACTTGATATACGATATCGTAATTGATTTTGTCGGCCGAATGATTAAGGATCTGGGCCTTGTCGTTGAAGAACAGGCCGAAGGCCATATTTTTGACCAGCTTGATATGCTTCTCCATATTTTCGGCGGTTGTGCTCATATTCAGGCTGTTATTCTTAATAATTTCCTCCTGGATATTGGTCAGAAAAAATTGATAAGATACGATGTTAAAGGAAACGAGCAGCAAAATAATAGTCATGAAGCTCGTTAACAGCTTGAAGAATAGAGAATTTCCCTTGGCTTTTAATTGTAGAATTGATTTCAGCATGAGCGGAAGCTCTCCTTAATCCCGTCGTTGTTATCGTTTTCATTTGATCAAAGTATACCATTAGGAGGAAAAGATGGGAAGAAAGTCGCCAATGACGCGGTATCTTCATTCTTTTAACAAGTTAGCAATATTATAGATTCCGTTAAAATCGGCGACAAGTTAAAGGATTGGCCATTCCTTATGGGGGGCATTCCCGGGTAATATAACGGTATCACACGAACAAGGAGTAGAGGAAGATGACCCCAGTGGAATGGACAGAAGCAACGGAGCAGGCGGGGATTCGCCAGAGAAGCCCGACGACCGCCAGGCCTCCCCGATATTCACGATGGATGCGCAAATGGATCAAAGGAAGATATTTGATCCTCATGTTCGTTCCTTGCTTGCTTTATTACGTATTGTTCAAGTACTTACCGATGTTCGGGATCGTCATTTCATTCAAAAATTACAATCTTTATAAAGGGATCTGGGACAGCGACTGGGTCGGACTGAAATACTACGTGATGTTTTTCCAAAATCCCGACTTTCCGATTCTGCTGCGCAACACTTTTTTACTCGGCTTCTACAAGCTGTTGTTTGGATTTCCCGCTCCCATTATTCTTGCATTATTATTGAATGAAGTGAAAAATATGGTGTTCAAGCGCTTCGTTCAAACGGTCAGCTATCTTCCCCACTTCATATCCAATGTCGTGGTCGCCAGCATGGTTATCATGTTTCTGTCGCCATCGGGAGGAATGGTCAACAAGCTGATCGAATCTTTAGGTTTCGAAGCGATCAATTTCATGGTTGAGCCCAAGCTGTTCCGGTCGATCTATGTCGCTTCGGAAATTTGGCAGCATATCGGCTGGGAAACGATCATTTATTTGGCAGCGCTAACATCGATTGACCCGATGCTGTATGAGGCGGCGGAAATCGATGGGGCTTCCCGCTGGAAGAAGCTGTGGAACGTCACGCTGCCGGGCATCGCGCCGGCTATCGTCATCTTGTTTATTCTCAACGTCGGCAAAGTGCTCGAAATCGGCTTCGAGAAAGTGTTCCTGCTGTACAACCCGGCCACCTATGAGACCGCGGATATATTAAGCACTTATGTTTACCGCACCGGATTGATGCAGGGGAACTTCAGCTATGCGGCGGCTATTGACTTGTTTACCGGAGTGGTCAGTCTGATCTTCATTTATTCCACCAATTATCTAAGCCGGAAGCTCGGCGAAACGAGTCTGTGGTAGGGGGGCCGCTATGAAACGCAAATTGTCGCTGTTCTCTATCGTCAACGCCATTATTCTATGCGGGATAGTTCTTGTTACGCTGTACCCGTTCGTGCACATGATTGCCGTATCGCTCAGTTCAAATATTCATGTCATGAAGGGGGAGGTCAGCTGGTATCCCAAAGGCTTGAATTTCGACATGTATCAAATTGTGCTTAACGATCCTCGAATTCTCAAGTCCTATCTGAATACCTTGATTTATACCAGCCTTGGTACGGCTGTTTCCCTGATTGTCACTTCCTTGGGGGCCTATGCGCTCGCCAAGAAAGACATGCCGTTTCACAAAGGCTTTACACTGCTGATCGTGTTCACGATGTTCTTCAGCGGCGGGATGATTCCGACCTTCCTGGTAGTCAAGTCTATGGGAATTATGGATACGGTATGGGCGATGGTGCTTCCGGGAGCGGTCAGTACCTGGAATCTTCTGATTATGCGAACCTTCTTCGTTGGCATCCCGGTAGAGCTGGAGGAGTCGGGCAAGATTGACGGGCTTAACGATTTCGGAATATTTACCCGGATCGTGGTCCCTCTGTCGAAGGCAGTTTTTGCAACGATCGGTCTGTTCTATGCCGTTGGATTATGGAATAACTTTATGCTTCCGCTGCTGTATCTGCGCGACCCGGAGCTCTTTCCTCTCCAGGTGGTGCTGCGCAACATAGTGTTGGCCGGCCAGATGAATTCCGGCGATGTGACGAGCATAGGGGGAGACAATATGGTCGTTGAGGAATCCTTGAAATTCGCAACCATCATGGTTTCGACGCTTCCTATTCTGCTGCTCTATCCGCTGCTGCAGAAGTACTTCGTCAAGGGGGTTATGATTGGAGCCGTTAAAGGATAAGGAAGAAGGCGAAAATCGGCAACAATGGCTGCCATTCCGAAGGCTTGTCCGATAGAAGGAGGACAGACCGGATTTTACAGCTAGGAGACACTCATTTGGGACGGAATGAACGCTTGCAAAATATAAAAAGGGAGAGGTTGTTTCTATGAAGAAAAAAAGCATATCGATTGCCATGACATCGGTTCTGGCGCTATCCATGCTGGCGGCATGCGGCGGGGGAAAGAGCGGGGGCGAAAGTCCGGCTCCCGGCGGAACCGAGGGAGGAAGCGGGCCGAATGCAAGTGAGGCCCCTGCCAAGACGGAACAGACCTTCACGATGCTGACCGAGTCCCATCCTAACTGGCCTTACGACAAGGATGCGCTGGTCTGGAAAATTCTCAAGGAGAAGACCGGCGTTACCTTAAATATGCAGATTCCGTCAGGCAAGCTGGAGGATACGATCAACCTGAATGTCGCTTCCGGCAATATGCCGGATATCACCTTCATGCTTTCGCTCAATCAGGCCAATAAATACGGGCAGCAGGGGGCTCTGGCCAATATTCTCGATTATGTCGATCAAATGCCGAATTTCCAGAAGTGGATGGAAAAATACCCGGATGTCGTAAAATCGACCCTCGCAGCAGACGGCAAGCTGTATGTGTTCCCTAACGAAGGAATCGGGGAGACGAACCGGATGATCTGGATGTACCGGGAAGATATTTTCAAACAGCATAATCTGCAGCCTCCTACGACCTATGACGAGCTGTACGAGGTGCTGAAGAAATTGAAGGAGCTGTATCCGAACAGTTACCCCTTTACGTTCCGTACGGGAAATAATTTGGAGATCATGCGTAATTTGACCCCCGCTTTTTCCACGAATGAAGGTTATTACGTGGATCAGAGCAGCAAGGAAGTCAAATATGGGCCCGTTGAAGACAATTACAAGAACGTGATCGGGTATTTAAACAAGTTTTATCAGGAGGGCTTGATGCCGAAGGACTGGCTGACGGTCGATACGAAGCAGTGGCAGGATATGGTTTCGACGAGCCAGTCGTTCGTTACGATTGACTATATCAGCCGGATCGACTTCTTCAATATTGCGATGCGTAAGGAAAATCCGGAGTTCAATATGCAGTTCATGGCACCGCCGGCCGGACCGGGAGGGAAAGCATTGAATGCCTATACCCATACGAGCTATGCGGGAATGACGGTAAGCGCGGATTCGAAGAAAATTCCCGAGATCATGAAATATCTCGACTGGTTCTATTCCGAGGAAGGCAGGGATATGCTTAGCTGGGGGATTGAAGGCGAAACCTTCGTGGTAGAAAACGGCAAGAAGAAGATCAAATCGGACTTTATTGATTTGACCGACCTTCGCAAGCGTACGAATCTGTCGACTAACGGAGCTTATACCTGGATAGATTATGACGCGCATCTGGCCATGTCCTCGGAAGATTTGCAGAAGGCTTATGAAGAGGCCAGAAAATACGACGACATCCTGCGCCCGCTGCCTTCCTTCAACGAGGCGGAGCAGGAACTGATCTCAACGAAGGGCGAAGCGATCAACAAGCATCGGAACGAAACGATCAGCAAGTTTATTCTCGGGGAGAGAAGCCTGGACGAATGGGATAAATATGTGGAAGCGGCCCAGAAGCTGGGGCTCGAGGAAGTCATCGCGACTTATAAGACAGCCTTCGACCGCGCGGCCAATGTTCAACTGAAATAAACCCGAAATCAGGCGGAGCAGGACTCCGTCTGATTTCTGATTTAATGCACTGCCGGATTTGAATCATCAATCCTAGTGATTGATCATATGAAGAAGGAAGGCGAGACGATGAATTATCGGGTAGTTGTTATCGGTGGAGGGGCCATTGCATCCAGACACTTGGAAGCCATGGGCCAGGTTCGGCAATTGGAACCGGTGGCATTGGCTGACATTGACGGGGAGAAGGCGGGGCAGCTTGCGCAGTCGTTCGGCATCCGGGCATATACGGATTACCGGGATATGGTGAAGAAGGAGCGGCCGCACATCGCTATAGTGACGCTGCCCCACTTCCTGCATAAAGAAGCGGCGGTTTATTGTGCGGGTGAAGGCTGTCATGTGCTCCTGGAGAAGCCGATGGCCATATCTGTCGGCGAATGCGATGAAATTATCGAGGCGGTGCGGGGGAGCGGAGTTAAGCTTCTGGTTGGACATACCCAGCACTATTTTCCCGAAAACGTAAAGGCGAAGGAACTGATCGATAGCGGAGAGCTGGGACGTCTCGTGATGATCAACGACATCCGGCACGTTCATTATTACCAGCCTTCGCGCCCCGCCTGGTTTTTCGACAAGGCGAAGGCCGGAGGGGGGATTCTAACCAATCTCGGTTCTCACTCCATCGATAAAATCCGCTGGCTGGGAGGAAGTCCGATTGCCCGGGTCCGGTCTTCGGTCAGCTATTGCGGCAGCAGGGGGGATGTGGAGGGAGGAGGCCTCATTTTTCTGGAAAATGCGGAGGGGATTCCGGCCGTCATTTCACAGAGCGGATATGCCGGGGTCCCCAGGAATGAGACGGAGCTGGTGTTTACCGGAGGAATGGCTAAGCTTGTAACCGGGCAGGGGCTGTGGATCAGCCAGGATGGGGAGTTCGTCCCGGTTGCACTGGGGCGGGAAGAACCGCCTTTCGTCCTCCAATTCCGGGATTTGATCACCAGCATCGAGACAGGGAAGGAGCCCGGCTGTTCCATGACCTATTCGCGGGAAATCGTTGAAGTGGTGGAAGCCGTCTACCGCTCTCACGAACGGCGCAGTGAAATCTTTCTTTCGCAGACTAGAGAGCCGGGCTGAATTAGGAGGCACCGTCAAGAAGCCGTTCGACGATGTCTTCCAACCCGGCTCCTCTGGAGCCTTTGACGAGGATGGCCGTGCCGTTCCCGGCTTCCGACAGCAGTTGGTCCGCCAATGAAGCTTTATCCGTAAAAGAATGGACCCTGTGCGGACCGAACGTAAGCTTCGCCTCCTCTGCAATATAGCCGGCCAGTTTCCCGTAAGTATAAACGGAATCAATCGCTTCCGGGGAGAGGAGGCGCCCAATTTCTCTGTGCAGCAGCTCTTCCTCCGTTCCCAGTTCCAGCATGTCTCCCAGAACAAGCTTTTTTCGGGTAAAGCCACTCATTTCGCATAGCACTTCAATGGCTGCCTTGACCGAGGAAGGGCTTGCGTTAAATGCGTCGTTAATAACAGTAAATCCGGCGGGGGACCGTTTGATTTCCATACGCATTCCTGTAGGGCGAACAGAGGCAAGCCCTTGGCGGATATCGGCAGACGAAATCCCCGACCATTCCGCTGCCGCAATGGCGGCCAGAGCGTTGCAAGCGTAATGCTTGCCGGGGAGAGGGACCTTATAGTGAAGCTCCTTCCGGCCGTTAACGGAAAATTCCGTAGCCTGATGCCCGATCTGAATACTGGAGAGGGAGTAATCGTTGTCCGAAGAGAACCCGAAACGGAGGACCCGTACGGTTTCCGGCAAATTCAGCTTGGCCAGACCTTCTGCAAGCAATGGTTCATCACCGTTAATAATGAGCACGCCGTTGGAAGAAAGGGCTTCTGTGATTTCCAATTTAGCGGCCGCAATGGCCTCCCTAGTGCCAAGCGTTCCCAGATGAGATTCGCCGATCATCGTTATGACGGCTATATCCGGTTGAGCGATGTTGGAGAGAAGCGCAATTTCCCAAGTATCGCTCATCCCCATTTCGACTACGGCAATTTGAGTATCTTCCTCCATTTGCAGCAGGGTTAGAGGCAGACCGTAATGATTGTTTAAATTTCCTTCCGTTTTACATACCCGGAAGCAGCACGCAAAGATGGAAGCGATCATATCTTTGGTCGTTGTCTTTCCGTTGCTTCCGGTGACCCCGATCACTCTCATCTTAAGCTCTGCCCGATACCGTGACGCCAGGCGATGCAAAGCCGATAGAGGGTTGTCGACGAAGATCAGAGGAACTTGCTGCGGCGGATGGGGCTCATCCTTACACCAGAGGCTTGCTGAAGCTCCTTTGCGGAACGCTTCCTCCACATAGAGATGCCCATTCTGCTTTCGTTTGATGGGGATAAATAAATTCCCCCGCTGTATGGTCCTTGTATCCGTACTGACGCCGGTAACGGGTAACGAATCCCATTTCGATTCGTCGAGCACCCCATCGGTCATTTGTACAATTTGGCGTATGGTTCTCCTGATCACGGCCGTTCCCTCCCGTACATTTGCAAAACTGTTATTAATGGTACCAAATTATATGCAAAAAACGTTGAGATACGCATCAGCCCGTTATGGTAGAGGCGAGCCAAATGCAGAAATTTAGGCCCTATGGCAGCAGGATTTCGCCTGTGGCCCGATCGTCCACCAAACACCGCGCTGGGAGTCGCGCTTATTCATAGATAAATATGCGCATGGGAATCGTTACAATCCTGCGGATTCCACTTATGAAAGATAAGGATAGTATACCTTTTAACGGAAATGAAAAAAAGCTTCGAAATCGAAGCCTTTGCGCAAGGAGAGTCCTGATATACTGACTAGATTATGGAACTGTCTGGCGATGCAGCAACGGAAGAGCAGCAGTTAGGGGAGTAGGTTCTCTCCAGCATGGCCGCCTGTTCGGCAAATTGCTCGAAACTGCGGAATCCGATTCCTTGTTCATAGAAGCGGCAGAGCTCCGCGAACGCTTCTCCCTTGATCATCCGGTAGAACGACAGCCGCGGGGTGTCACCCTTTAAGGCTTCGATCCAGCGCTTATGCTCCGCCATTCGTTGAGCCGTTTTCATTCCCAACCCTCCTGTACCAAGCTTAATGCTATCAGGATGGGTTAAAAGCATATTTTTTAACCACATTAGAAAGTTAAAGTTCATTAAAGCATTAAAATGGAACCACTTTCTAATTGGCATAAAAAGCTACCTTTAAAACCGGGTTATTCATCTTCGAAGAGGCTCCGTTAGGAGCTTTTTTTATCATTTTTGTGGGGAATGTGCAGGTCTTCGTCAGGAACCCCGGTCGTCCGCCGGATTGCGTAAGAGACAATCAAAACGGCAGGTCTTTATGGGCAAGAGCCGCGCGATGCCATATTCTAAAGCGATTATGCAGGTCTTTATGGGGAAAGGGTGCGCGATGCCATATTCTAAAGCGATTATGCAGGTCTTTATGGGGAAAGGGCGCCACATTCCTTATTCTAAAGCGATTATACATGTCTTTGGAGCGATTTTTGCGAAATCGGCCCTTTTTGTGAAAAAGACCTGCACATTTGAGCGTCTTTCGCCTTCTTTTTGGAAAAAGGCAGGATTTTAATGCACTTTTGCTCGTCTTTGCGACGACCTTACCGACCCGGATGCGACATGTAGCTTTATGGGCAATACGCTCGGCGGCTCGGCTGGTAAATGGCAATCCTTCCGTACCTAAGAAGGCCGCATCACCCGAAGTTGATTCCCATAAATGGAATTAGGCCGTCACATGGATCTTCGCTTCAGCGGAAGCGAACCGACCTTTGCCGACCGGTATGCAAAGCGGCGTTCCGAAAATCGGGTCCGTCATGATCTGACACTGGAGTCCGAATACGCTCTCCATCATTGCGGATTGAACGACTTCTTCCGGAAGGCCCTGAGCGAAGACTTTGCGGTCTTTAATGGCAACGATATGATGGGCATAACGGCAGGCCAGATTAATGTCATGCAGAACCATGACGATCGTTCTCTGCTCCTTCTGGTTCAGATCGTACAGCAAATCAAGCACCTCGATCTGGTGGGCAAGATCGAGATAAGTGGTCGGTTCATCCAGCAGGATTGTTGCGGTCCCTTGAGCCAGCGTCATGGCAATCCAAGCCCGCTGCCGCTGTCCGCCGGATAACGAATCGACCGTTCTATCGGCCAGTTCGGCCATCCCCGTCGCTTCCAATGCCTGCCATACCATTTGCTCATCCTCTCTGGACCATTGCCGGAGCCAGTTCTGGTGCGGATAGCGGCCTTGTTTGACAAGCTGCAGGACAGTCAAGCCCTCCGGCGCAACCGGACCCTGCGGGAGAATGGCCAGCTTCTTGGCGATTTCCCGGGTGGACAGCTTCGTCATTACCTTGCCTTCGAGCAGAATTCCGCCCGACTTCGGCTTTAGCAATCGGGCCAGAGAACGCAGCAGTGTAGATTTCCCGCAGCCGTTACTCCCGACAAACACCGTGATTCGCCCTTGCGGTATGGATAAATTCAGTTGATCTATAATGACCGCATCGCCGTAGCTCAACGTCAAATTATGAGTTTCAACAGCTTTCATAAAGACTGCCTCCTTAGCATAAAGTCAACCTCCGCGAGTTGGTTTTCGGCCATTCAATTCTCTGCGGTCCGAACTCGAAATATTTTGTTATCGATACGGCCTGCGAGTACATAGGCAAGCGTCCTTTACCTCTCCAAGCTTCCAGCCCTTCTCTTGCATCTCCAGCTTGTTTCATTTATTTATTACGCGACTTTAACAGCAAATAAATAAAGAACGGAGCGCCGATTAAGGACGTGAACAAACCAACCGGCAGATCAAGCGGCGAGAAAGCGGTTCTGGCGAACAGGTCCGCCGCCATCACAATCAGGCCTCCGGTTAAGGCGCTTACCGGGAGCAGGCCGCCGAAGGACGGGCCGACCAGTTTCCTGGCGATATGCGGCGCAATCAATCCGACGAAGCCGATGGCGCCCCCGAAGGCGACGGCTGAGCCGGCCAGCGCGACACAGATTAGCAGGAGAATAAACCGGTGCTTCTGAACCGGGTTGCCTGCACCCGTGGCCAGGTCATCACCTAGCTGCTGGATGTTGACCGCGCGGGCGAATACGAATGCCAGTGGAATAAACAAGAGAATCCAGGGCAGCAGAGCGAGGACATGCTTCCAGTTAGAGCCGTAGACGCTTCCGGTGATCCATACGAGCGCTTTGGTAGTCACAAATTGGTTCCCGGTTGTTATAACGAGAGTCGTCAACGCTTGCATGGATGCCCCAAGCCCTACCCCAATCAGAACAAGACGAGTGGACGATACTCCTTGCTTCCAGGCCAGCAGGTAAATCACCAGAGTGAGCAGGGCCGCTCCGGCCAGAGCGGCGGCAGGAATCCAATGGATACTGACCGCGGGGTACAGGGTGAGCATCGCTACGGCCGACACGGTAGCACCCCCCGTGATTCCGATGATGTCGGGGGAGGCAAGAGGATTCCGGATGATTCCCTGCAGAATGGCCCCTGCGACGGCTAAGGAAGCTCCGACCAGCATGCCCACCAATACTCTAGGCAGCCTTAATTGGTGGATAACCACAGCATCCGATTGCGAGCCCAGACCGAACAGAGACTTGAGTACGCCTGCGGGGCTGATGGATTTGGTTCCAAGGCCTGTGCTTAACAGGAAAACAAGGAAGGTTAATACAAGCAGGATGCCGGTAATGGCAGCCGATCTTTTATCAATAAGAAAGGAGATGTTCCATTTCTCCAGGCGGAAGGGGAATGATTTCTTCATTTCTTGAAGGTCCCCTTTCTTGCTGCATAAATAAAGAACGGTGTTCCGATCAGAGCCGTCATGACGCCGATCGGAATTTCCCGGGGCATCGCAATGAAACGGGAGGCAATATCGGCTGCAATCAGCAGCACTGCTCCGATTAAACCGCTGTAGACAACGACCCATCGGGTCTCCGGCCCGACCAAGGATCTGGCCAGATGCGGAGTCACCAGACTGACGAACAGGATCGGCCCGGCCACCGCCACGGAGCTGCCCGCCAATACGACGATCAGAAGTCCGGTGGCAAGCTTGACGAGAACGGTTCTCTGCCCCAAACCGGTCGCTACATCATCTCCAAGCAGCAGAGTATGTACCGGTCCGGCTATAAGATAAGCGCCGACCCAGGCCACCGCCATATAAGGGAAGACTTGAGCAAGCAGCTCCAGCTTGCGGCCCTCCACGGAGCCGGCCAGCCAGAACAGTACCTCCTGCATCGTTTTCTCATTCGCAATCAGGATAGTATGGGTGAAGGAAGAAGCCAGCGCCCCGATGGCCGCCCCGGCCAAAGTGATCTTCACGGGTGTCAGTCCATCCCGTCCGATGGAGCCGAGGGCATAGACGGCCACTCCGCTGAGAGCGGCGCCCAGGAAGGCGAACCAAACGTATTCGCTCAATGAAGTGATGGACAGGAAGGTAACGGCAGCTACAACCAGCAGAGACGCTCCGCTGTTTAACCCCATAATGCCAACATCGGCAAGCGGATTGCGGGTTAATGCCTGAATTAGCGCACCGCAGATTCCGAGACTGAGCCCGACCGCGCCAGCGATCAAAGCGCGCGGAACGCGGACCTGCTGAATGATAAGATGCTCATTCGTCCCGTTAAATTGGGAATAAGCTTCAATGATGCTTCTCCAGTCCGTGTCGGCCACTCCGAAATTGATACTGGCTAACAGAGCGATAACAAGCAGGAGCAGGGCTGCCGGAATTCCGGCGATTTTGAGAATACGATTATGCAGAACGGGTGACATGCGGGTACCTTCCTTAATATAGGCAGTGTATAAATCTTCCATTAGATGAAAGTTATTTAATAGGTAGTCCGGTGGACGGACGGATCTTTCGCGCAAGGTTCGGCAACCTATATGCGTTGCTTTTTCGCAGCTTGATCCAGCAATTGTATGTTCCTAGAAAAAAGAGTGATAGAGAGCTTTTTACCCCTTTATGCACAGTTTATAGGGAAGGGTATGTCCTGTCAATGAATTTGATATTCATTCTCAATTGGATGCGATTAATTCCGGAAGTCCTATAATGAACCGACTTTTCAACATCAATTGTTTTTCCACTTAGTTTCCGTCTTTCGCCATAGATGTGAGAACAAGCAGGTATGAAATCCACATATTTGTTGACACTACGGGTGCTTTTGGTGTAGCATATTGACGAAAATGATAATCATTATCAGTGATAATGGGGATCGGTCAGCAAGAAGCTTATTTTAAAGGGGAGAATGAAATGGCAGGCCAGTTCAATAGGAAAAAAAGGCGATTCGCTTCTGCGGCGATAGGTGTCCTGATGCTGATAACGGCAGCATGTGGCGGCACAGCGGATCAAGAAAAGTTCAACTCCGGCGAACAGGGGACGAACCCGGAGGGAGGAGCTTATGTAGTTCAGCATGCAATGGGAGAGACGCCCATTCCGGCAACACCCAAGAGGGTGGTCGTTCTGACGAATGAAGGAACGGAGGCCGTGCTGGCGATGGGTGTCAAGCCGGTCGGCGCCAACAACTCGCACGGGGGAGACCCATTCTTTCCCCATCTGATGGATAAGCTGGAAGGGGTCACTCCCGTAGGCAAAGAGGACCAGCCGAACCTGGAGGCGATTGCAGCGCTCCAGCCCGACCTGATTATCGGGAACAAGATGCGGCACGAGAAGGTGTACGAGCAATTATCCGCGCTTGCCCCTACGGTTTTTGCGGAGACGCTGAGAGGGGAATGGAGAAATAATTTCGAGCTGTATGCGAAGGCCTTGAACAAACAAGACATCGGCGAGAAGGTGTTGGCCGATTTCGACAAGCGAATCGAAGATTTCCGATCCAAGGCGGGCGACAAGCTGAACACCGAGGTATCCATGGTCCGGTTTATGCCCGGCAAGGTCCGGATTTATTACAATGATACTTTCTCCGGCGTTATGTTCAAGAAGCTGGGCTTGAAGCGGCCCGCGGCTCAAGACAAGGAAGAATTCGCTGCGGAGGTATCCAAGGAACGGATTCCGGAGATGGACGGGGACATTCTGTTCTATTTTACTTACGAAACGGGTGACGGCACGGCCAGTGCTTTGGAGAAAGAATGGCTGAACGATCCCTTATGGAATAATCTCGAGGTAGTTAAGAACAACAAGGCATTCAAGGTGGATGACGTGACCTGGAATACCGCCGGGGGAATTTTGTCCGCGAACATCATGCTGGACGATTTGTACGGTTATTTCGATATAGCAAAATAATAGGCTTTCTTGGACCTCGTTTGTTCCGGCGGGGTCCTTTTGTTTGACGGGCATTCTATTTTGATGCATTATTGGAATATTAGGAAGGTGATCGGGGGGAAATCCATGAATCCAGAGGAAATTGTCCAGATGATGTCCAGACAGGGAATGCGAATTACGGATCAGCGTAAAACCCTTGCGACGCTGTTTGCCAGGGCGAAGGGCTATATGACGCCTAAGGACGTCTATGAGCAGATGCTGCATACCTATTCCGGACTGAGCTTCGATACAGTCTACCGGAATTTGCGGATCATGCACGAGATGGGGGTATTGGAGCAGTTTGTATTCGAGGACGGCATCAAGTTCCGGCTCCATTGTCAGGAGAATGACCATCATCATCATGTGATCTGCTTGTCCTGCGAGCAAACCTATCCGGTTGTATTTTGTCCAATGGAGCAGATCCCGGGGCTGCCGGAAGGCTTCCGTCCCGTCAAGCATAAATTTGAAGTATTCGGATACTGTAAAAAATGCAGAGAAGAGGAAGCGGCGCAATGAGCGGCAACGATCGGAACATTTCAAGAGATGAAGGGACGGCTGACACCGGCGGCGGAATCGGGCAAAGAGGGAAGAGCCCGGTGCTTCAGGCGGTTTTCAAGGCGCCCATCCGTTTCTACAGGAAGTTTATCTCCCCGTTGAAACCGCCGACCTGCAGATTTTACCCGACCTGTTCTCAGTATGCTTTGGAGAGCATTGAAGTGCATGGAGTTTGGAAAGGTTCTGCATTGGCCGTCAAGCGAATATGCAGATGCCATCCGTTTCATCCCGGAGGGTTCGATCCGGTCCCGCCCGCCAAGGGTGGGGAGGCGCAGCAACGAGTGGCGGATGAAGGAGACGCGGTAATGTCCGCCAAGGGTGGCCGGCCGCAGCAGTAGTCTATAGAGGGGGACACCAAACAACGCTCGCTGGGAGTCGTTCGCGGTGCGGAACCGGCTTGACATTGCCGATGTGGATTAGGTATATTTTGTTATAAATTATAATGCAGATTTTCAATGAAGGGATGAGTACGCGGCACAGCCCTTTCCCAGAGAGCCGGGGCAGCTGGAAACCGGTATTGGAGCGGCGGCGGAAGATGGTCCCGGAGAAATCGTCTTTGAGTAGGGGGCAAGCTATCAGCTTGTTGGTGCGATGCCCGGTCTATGAGGGGATGACGTATATCCGGCGTTAACGGACCGGCCTATACTACGGCTTCCGAGCCCTGACCTTCGCAAGAATCAGGGGAACCTGGGTGGTACCGCGTGAGTTAATAGCTCTCGTCCCATGATGGACGGGAGCTTTTTTAAATATAAGAAAGTATAAGTTTTCATCTCAACTTTCGCAGAGCGAAAATCGGCATAATTGCATGATGTGACTGAACTAACGGTGAATGTAAT
>NZ_JBHTIU010000023.1:0-76637 GCF_042677205.1 Paenibacillus residui | reverse complement strand
TGGTTTGCTGGTTTACCCAGCTACATCAAGGCCTATCTGCCGAATTTAAGCTGCGAAAGTTGAGTACTAACATAAAGGGGAAATGCAGTATGCTGATTTCGCAGAATGAGGTTGTGTTGTTCCAGGGCGACAGCATTACGGATACGTCGCGCAACCGGGATAACCCGAATGATCTGGGCAAAGGCTACGCCATGATGGCCGCCGGATTGTTTAATTCTATGTTTCCGGAGATGGGGATTACTTTCCTCAATCGCGGAATAAGCGGTAACCGGGTCAAGGATCTTCAAGGCCGCTGGCAGGAGGATTGTCTGGATCTGAAGCCCACTTTGGTTTCCATATACATAGGAATAAATAACACATGGAGAAAATTTGACCGGAACGATCCAACGAGTGCGGAAGATTTTGAAGCCGGGCTAAGGGATTTGCTTGTACAGACGAGAGACAAGCTTGGAGCCAAGCTGATGCTCATTGAGCCGTTCGTGCTCCCCGTGCCTGAAGACCGGAAGAGCTGGCGGACGGACCTAGATCCGAAGATTCATATCGTGAGGGAGCTGGCCCGTGAATTCAAGGCTGTGCTCGTTCCGCTGGACGGATTATTCGCACAGGCATCAACCCGCGCGAATGCAGCCTTCTGGGCTCCGGACGGCGTTCATCCTTCGCCCGCAGGTCATGCTCTTATCGCCGGAGCTTGGCTGCAAGCGGCCGGTGTCCAGTTCCCATAAATAACCCGTCAAATGGACGTGCAGCCTTTGAAGCTATTCCGTCCGCACTCCAGCGGAATCGGTGGTCTAAACCTTCCGCTAAACGCGGCCGCTTTTCTTTGCGGGGGGCCTTTAAAAACCTGCAAAGTGACGTATGACCTTGGAAGCTAATTCACTTAACCTGCAAAGTGGCGTACAGCCTTCGAAACTTAACCACTTTGCAAGGAACCCTTTTAAATTCCCGATTTCCGCAAAGTGGCGCAGCCTTCGAGGTGTATTGGTGCGTGACGCCCCGAAATTCCCGTAAAAAAATAAAGGAGGAGCGCTATGCTCCTCCGTTTCTATATGATTATCCGAACAGCTTGGGGAGATTCTCCTGGTAGGAAGGACGAATGATGCCTTTTTCAGTAATGATCGCCGTAACATATTCGTTCGGCGTTACATCGAAGGCCGGGTTGAATACTTTGATCCCTTGCGGAGCGGTTCTTCTGCCGAAGCCTTCCGTAACTTCCCTCTCATGACGTTCCTCGATAGGGATGAGGTCTCCCGTCGGGGTATTCATGTCAATCGTTGATAGTGGACATGCTACGTAGAAAGGAATATTATGCGCCTTGGCCAGTACAGCGAGCCCGTAGGTGCCGATCTTATTCGCCACGTCGCCATTGGCCGCTACCCGGTCCGTGCCGACTATAACGGCCTGTACCCAGCCCTTGGACATGACCATCGCCGCCATATTATCGCATATCAGGGTCACATCGATTCCGGCCTGCTGCAGCTCGAAGGCGGTTAGGCGCGCCCCTTGCAGCACCGGACGGGTCTCGTCGGCGAACACCTTCAGGTTCCAGCCCTGGGCCTTGGCCAGGTAGAATGGAGCGAGCGCCGTTCCATATCTTGCGGTTGCCAGACCTCCTGCATTGCAGTGGGTAAGCACGCCCATTCCATCCTCGAAGAGGGAGAGCGCATGCTCTCCGATCAGCCGGCAGGTCGTCTCGTCCTCCGCTTGAATGTCATGCGCTTCCTTGAGAACAAGCTGCTTGAGCTGCTCTACACGGTCGCCGTCTTCCGTTGAAGCGGAAGACGCTGCGGTCCACTCCACCGTCCTACTGCGGATCCGGTCCAATGCCCAGAACAGATTAACGGCTGTCGGTCTAGAGGTAGCCAGCCGGTCGGCTACTTCGTTAATCTTCAACTCGAGATTGTGCAGCCGCTCCCGCTCACTATCGCCCGCCGGCTCATAGCCCCGAATACCGAGGTAAACGCCATAGGCGGCCGCGATACCGATTGCCGGAGCCCCTCTCACCTTCATGGAGAAGATAGCTTCCCAAACCTCCTCCGCTTCGTTCAGGGAGAGGAAAACAATTTGCTCCGGAAGCAATCTCTGGTCCAGCATCTCCAGATGCTCTCCGGTCCAGCGCAGGGAAGCCAGTTCACGCGGCTCTTGCCCCGCGGCATCCGATAAATTCGTTCTATTCATGCCTATAACCTTCTTTCACGATCATTGGTGATAACGAGTAACTATTATAGCAATTATTTGGCGTATTGTTCAGCGATGGCAATAACTTCTTCAATAGATTCGGCCTTGCGGTTAAGCTTGATCAGCGCTTTACCGATGTTCAGGGCGATCGTCTCCGCATGGGCCCGCACCTGCGGATCCGCTATCGTGTCTATATCGGCTACATGCGCCAGCCCGACGATGCGGCGGACCATCTTACATCCGGCGAAGCCGATCGTGTCTCTCAGAATTTTCTTCATATAGAGGTCCCGATATCCTGGGGTGCGCGCCATTCGGTCGACATTGTCCCGCTCCCACAGCTGCACAAAATTACGGGAGAAGTGGCCCCACACATCACGGACGGTGTCCAGCAAGTATTGGCGGAATTCGGAGCGTTGGCCCGCATCCTTTATCCAGCCTTCCTGACCGGCGTAATTAAGCAGCAGATTGGCCACTACCGCGCCGATGTCGAAGCCCATAGGGCCATAATAGGCAAATTCCGGATCGATCATCTTGGTGGATTCCGGAGTAATAAAGATGCTTCCCGTATGCAAATCTCCATGCAGAAGGGCTTCGGCGTGGGTGAGGAAGGACTCTCTCAGCAATGCTACCTCCAAATGCAGCTCTTCATCCCGCCACAGCTTCTCCACCTCTTCACGAATAAGAGGATTGTAATTATTATTGCTGGAGTCGGTATACGGATCATCGAAAATGAGATCCTCCGTAATTTTGCACAGTTCCGGGTTAACGAATCTCTTGACCTGCTGCTTCTTAGCCTGCTGATTCATTCCGAGATCGGAAGTGTAGAACAGGGTATGCGCCATAAATTTACCCACATGCTCGGCAAAAAGCGGGTACCGGTTGCCTTCAATTAAGCCTTTGCGCATGATGATATGATCACTAAGGTCCTCCATGACGGTCAGAGCCAGCTCTTGATCGAAGGCATAGACGTGCGGGACAAGCCCGGGGCAGAGAGACTCCTGAAGCTGAAGAGCCTCGCTCTCGATCCGCGCCCGGTCCAGCGTGAGCGGCCACGATTCTCCGACAACCTTGGCGTAAGGCAGGGCCTGTTTCATAATAACGCTTGCTCCGCTCCTCGAATCTTTTATATGAAAGACAAGATTCAAATTGCCGTCGCCGATTTCGCGTACTTGCAAGTCTGCGTTCTCGGGAAATATGCCCGGCAAATTAGCAGCGTACCGGATTGCTTCTTCCAGCGATAGGGAATGATAGGACATCGGGATTCCTCCTTGTATAAATAAAGTTTGATTCGAATGCCGGTCAACGGACAATTCCAAATCTTTTGTCTATAGTATATGACAGAATGGCCCGTTAGGGGAGATTTAATTTTCAAGAGAACAGGTAGGAATACAATGAATTTGTAATTGAATCAATAGCTTGCGATGTTTAGGCGCCTTCCATTTGCTTTATTCCGACCTATAACCCTATAATGAGGTATGCATGGAAATTGCAGGGGGCAGATCTTTGTCGGGCATCGTGCAGAAGCTTCAGAAAGGGAAGTTCGTTCAAGTCATCCGGCTTGCTTTAATTTAATGTTGTTAAAATAAACGGTACACACTTTATTGATTTGTGGAAGTAAGCTATAATATAAGTTACAATGAGAATCACTGATTATCATTTAGAATAATTATCATCAAAAAATCAATATAACTGTGGAGGTAATGGTTACATGTCAAACGCAGTCAAATTTACTATAGACGGATTGAAGGCAACCGTCGAGGGGAAAGAAATTCTCAAGGGAGTTAATCTGGAAATCAAGGGTGGAGAAGTCCATGCGGTTATGGGACCGAATGGTACGGGGAAGAGTACGCTCGCTTCCACTTTGATGGGCCATCCCAAATATGAAGTTACCGGCGGAAGTGTTACTTTAGACGGTCAGGATGTATTGGAAATGGAAGTGGACGAAAGAGCAAGAGCCGGAATGTTCCTGGCCATGCAGTATCCAAGCGAAATTTCCGGTGTGACCAATTCCGATTTCTTGCGCAGCGCAATCAATGCCCGTCGTGAGGAAGGCGATGAAATTTCTCTCATCAAATTCATTCGCCAAATGGAAGGCAAGATGAAAGAACTGGAGATGAATCCGGAGTTTGCTCACCGGTATCTGAATGAAGGGTTTTCCGGCGGAGAGAAGAAGAGAAACGAAATTTTACAGATGATGATGCTCGATCCTCGTCTCGTCATTCTGGACGAGGTGGATTCCGGCCTCGATATCGACGCACTCCGCATTGTAGCGAACGGAGTCAACTCGATGCGCAGCGAAGAACGCGGCTTCCTCATCATTACCCACTATCAGCGTTTGCTGTCTTATATCAAACCGGATTATGTCCATGTCATGATGCAAGGTCGCATTGTCAAGTCCGGAGGACCTGAGCTTGCCGAACGCCTGGAGAAAGACGGCTACGATTGGGTTAAGGAAGAGCTTGGTATTGTAGACGAAACGGTTGGTCAGGAAGCCTAAGCTACTGACTGTTCGAATTAAGTCGGCCGCAGGCCGCCATGAACCCGGTTCACTGATTTTTCTTCAATAACACGATTCGTAACAAGATCGGATAAAGCAAAGAAGAAGCTTGCAGTCGGCAAGCTGGCAGGAGGAATATAGATGAGTACGCAGACCATTCTTCCAATCGACCGCAATTCCGTTATCGAGCATTCCAGGGTCAATAACGAACCCGAATGGATGACGAACCTTCGTTTGCAGGCGCTGGAATTGGCAGGACAATTGGAATACCCTAAATTAGAGAAGACGAGAATCGACCGCTGGAATTTAGAATCGCTGCATTCCCATGCCCAAGCGGGCAAGAGTCAGGTGATTCAGGAGATTCCCGAAGCGGCTAAGTCCTTGATGGACGAACAGACCGGCCCGCTTGTTTTTCTTAACAGCTCGGGGGAAGTATTCAGCCGGCTTCCCGAAGAACTGGCTTCGCAAGGCGTCATTTTCACAGACCTGAATACGGCCATCCAGAAGCATGCCGATTTGGTACAACCGTATTTTATGAAGGCAGTTACGATTGAAGAGCATAAATTTGCGGCTTTGCACGCGGCTTCCTGGAGCGGAGGAGTCTTCCTCTACGTTCCTAAGAATGTAACGGCCGAAATCCCGTTCCAATCCTTCTTCTTGGCGGACAGCGTGAATGCGGCTTACTCTTCGCACATTTTAATTGTGGCGGAAGACAACAGCTCTGTCATCTTTACGGACAGCCTGGTATCCCGCGAGCAGGAAGGAGAGCAGGTCTCCAACGTCGTCGTGGAAGTGTTTGTGAAGCAGGGGGCGAAGGTTCATTTCTCCTCAGTACATCAGATGGGAGAACGGACGGTTGACATTGCTTACCGCAGGGCGGTAGTGGAGAAGGACGGCTCTATCGAGTGGGTTGTCGGAGAGATGAATAACGGCAACGGAATATCGGACACCACTTCGCTTCTTAAAGGGGAAGGCTCCTTCTCCGATGCCAAAGTGATTTGTGTCGGGGTGAAAGCACAATCGTTGAATTTGACCACCCGTGCCGTTCATATCGGCAAGCGCACGACCAGCGAGATGAGCACTCGCGCAGTCATGCGTGATGAAGCGACAGCGATCATCAACGGGGTTACGAAAATCGAGAAAGGCGCAACCGGTGCTAACGGGGAGCAAGCGGAGCAGATTCTGATGCTCAGCCCGCAAGCCCGCGGGGATGCCAATCCGATATTGTTAATCGATGAAGATGAGGTTATGGCGGGCCACGCGGCCAGCGTTGGCCAGGTCAATCCGGAGCATATCCATTATTTGATGACGCGTGGAATCAGCAGGCAAGACGCAGAGAGATTGATTATCTACGGATTCCTCGCTCCTATCGTCTCTCAGATTCCGTTGGAGAAGCTGGAGCAGCGCCTGCGTCAAGTCGTTGAAAGGAAGCTGCGATAATGAGTCTCTTACAGGTTCGCGAGCTGTTCCCCATTCTGAATCAGGAAGTGAATGGTCACCCCTTGGTTTATTTGGACAGCGCCGCCAGTTCACAGAAGCCGACTCCGGTCATAGAAGCGCTCAAACGCTATTACGAAATGGACAATGCTAACGTGCACCGGGGAGTGCATACTCTCGGTTCCAGGGCTACCGATGCCTATGAAGGGGCGCGTGACAAGGTAAGACAATTTATCAATGCGAAATCCAGCGAGGAAATTATTTTTACACGCGGGACAACTACGGCCATTAACCTGGTGGCCAGCAGCTATGCCCGCAGTGTTTGCGGAGAAGGCGATGAAATTGTCCTTACTCCGATGGAGCATCACAGCAATCTCATTCCGTGGCAGCAGGTGGCCAAAGCGACCGGAGCTACACTGAAATATATTCCGATGGAACCGGACGGAACGATCCGTCTGGAGAATGTGGAGAACACCATCACCGACAATACCCGCATCGTTGCCATAACTTATGTGTCCAACGTGCTAGGGGTGATTAATCCGATTGAGGACATTGCGAGAATAGCTCACCGTCATGGGGCCAAAGTGCTGGTGGACGGGGCCCAGAGCACGCCTCATATGAAGGTCGATGTCCAGCAATTGGATTGTGACTTCTATGCATTTTCCGGCCATAAAATGTGTGGGCCTACCGGAATTGGGGCACTGTATGGGAAGAAGGAATTGCTCGAGCAGATGGAGCCGATCGAATTCGGCGGCGAAATGATCGACCATGTGGACTTGTACGAGTCCACATGGAAGGAGCTTCCCTGGAAGTTCGAAGGAGGAACTCCCATTATTGCCGGCGCCGTCGGAATGGCCGCCGCGATCGACTTCCTGAGCGATATCGGAATGGAGAATATCGAGAAGCATGAGAAATCGCTCGCCGCGGCGGCATGGGATCGGATGTCCGAAGTGGAGGATCTGGTCATTTACGGCCCTTCTTCCGATCGGGCTGGGCTGATTACCTTTAACCTGGGAGATATCCACCCGCATGATGTCGCAACGGTTCTGGATTCCCAAGGGGTGGCGATTCGCGCCGGGCATCACTGCTGCCAGCCTCTTATGCGGCAGTTGAACGTTTCGGCAACGGCCCGGGCCAGCTTCTATCTCTACAATACGGAAGAAGATATCGATCGCTTGGTTAAAGCTTTAATAAAAACAAAGGAGTACTTTGATCATGCAATTGGATGATTTATACCGCAGAGTGATTATGGACCATTATAAAAACCCGCGAAACCGCGGAAGCTTCGAAGATGGCGGTATAACGATTGATCTGAATAACCCCAGCTGCGGCGACCGGATCTCCCTGCAATTGAAGCTTGAGGATGGAATCGTTAAAGGCGCGCGTTTTCTGGGGGAAGGATGTTCAATCAGCTTATCCTCGGCGTCTATGATGACCGATGCGATCAAAGGAAAGAGCTTCGAAGAAGCGCTGGCTATGGCGGAGAACTTCTCCAATCTGATGAAGGGGGAGGACGTCGAATTTGAATACGAGGATATTGAGGCACTCTCGGGTGTCAACAAGTTCCCGGCACGGATCAAATGTGCGACTCTCGCCTGGAATGCCCTGCGCAAAGGAATTGACAAGGCCAATCAATAACCGTTTATAAATATTACCCAATATGGGAGGGAATCGAAGATGGCTAAGAAAATGCCTGAACTGGAAGAGTATAAATATGGTTTCCGCGACGAGCATAAGGCCGTTTTCCAAACTGGAAAAGGGTTGTCCAAGGAAATCGTAACCGAAATCTCCCGCATGAAGAATGAGCCGGAATGGATGCTGGAATTCCGTCTTAAATCTTTGGAGCAGTTTCTCAAGATGCCTATGCCGAGATGGGGCGGGAATCTGGATGAACTCGATTTCGATGATATCCAATACTATGTCAAGCCTTCCGAGAAGCAAGGGAAGACTTGGGAAGAGGTTCCGGCGGAAATTAAGGAAACCTTCGACAAGCTCGGAATTCCGGAAGCGGAGCAGAAGTTTCTGGCGGGAGTTTCCGCTCAGTACGAGTCCGAGGTTGTATACCACAATATGCAAAAGGATTTGGAAGACCAAGGCGTTATCTTCATGGATACCGACTCCGCTCTCAAAGAGCACCCGGAATTGTTCCGCAAATATTTCGGTACGGTCGTTCCTCCGTCCGATAACAAGTTTGCAGCTTTGAACAGCGCTGTATGGTCCGGGGGAAGCTTTATCTATGTACCTAAGGGCGTCAAATGCGAAATTCCGCTGCAAGCCTACTTCCGGATCAACTCCGAAAATATGGGTCAGTTCGAGAGAACGCTCATTATCGCGGATGAGGACAGCTTCGTCCATTACGTAGAAGGATGTACCGCGCCGATTTACAGCACGAACTCCTTGCACAGCGCAGTGGTTGAAATTCTCTGCCTCAAGAACTCCCGTGTCCGCTATACGACGATTCAGAACTGGGCTCCGAACATTTATAACCTGGTGACGAAGCGTGCCGTTGCGGAAGAGAACGCCAATATGGAGTGGGTAGACGGCAACATCGGGTCGAAACTGACGATGAAATACCCGGCAGTCATCTTGAAGGGACGCGGAGCGAAAGGTTCGGTTCTGTCCATTGCCGTAGCCGGCCGCGGACAGCATCAGGATGCCGGGGCGAAGATGCATCATCTGGCTCCGGAAACGACTTCGACGATCGTATCCAAGTCCATCAGCAAGCACGGAGGAAAAGTATCCTATCGCGGTCTGACTTCCTTCGGACGGAATTCCCAAGGGTCCAAAGCGAATATCGAATGCGATACGCTGATTATGGATAAGGAGTCTACCTCCGATACGATTCCTTATAACGAAATCAAGAACGATAATGTTACTCTGGAGCATGAGGCGAGAGTATCCAAAGTTTCCGAGGAGCAGCTCTTCTACTTGATGAGCCGCGGCCTGTCGGAAGAGGAAGCTACACAAATGATCGTAATGGGCTTCATCGAGCCGTTTACGAAGGAGCTTCCAATGGAATACGCCGTAGAGATGAACCGTTTGATTAAATTCGAAATGGAAGGCTCTATCGGGTAACATCTTACAAACCTATCGGCCGGAATCGTTTGTGCCGCTCGTATAATGAAGGAGGCGAACTTTAAAGTTCGCCTCCTTTTAATTTTCTTTAATGATCGGTGATTGGAATTCAAGTGAGGGACGAAGGTTATTTTTACAATAGGATTTGGACGAAGATACCAACAACACCTATACTAAAACACACTATCCCGCCAAAGCGTGTATTCCATAGATAGAGGTCTGATGGTTCGGTAGCATCCCTAGATGTCCACTTTTCAGTAAGATTCCAGAGCAGCTTAGTCTTGAAAAGCATTAATAATCCTGCAAGGATAAGAAAAATGCTCATGAAAATCATAGAAATCAAGCCCCCCTAGCTTATAACGGATTAATAATAATTACGGATCGGCGAAAAATAGGTTCCTTTAGAAAATTAAATAACAATATTCCAAAGACTTCGGAATATTGCAAAAATCAATTGATGAAATTCCCCGCGTATCCTCGAAGGAACCCTAAAGGGGTATTTTCCTAAAGATCTATAAGATTAACAGGGGATCAAAATAGATCGTAAAACACTTCCATTGCGTATGCGTCCCATAAATTTCCTGATAGCGCTTTAGGCTGTCCTCGAGGAAGCTTTCCGTAACCTCCAGGTATTCGGCAAGCTCATATCGGTTATGAATCCCTTGCTTATGAGCCTGTACGAAGGAGGAAAGAGGGATTAGTTTTCTGTAGGCCCAGGTCCGTGCCCTTTGTTCCTGCTTGCGGTTAGGAATGGAGCTTTGGTCCAGTATATTGCCGATGGATGTGTGATAATGCCCGTTCTCTTCGGCAAGAATACATGCTTTTTCGGTGCTTGTCGGTATGCTCTTATTGATCCAAATTACGTTATCTGCGTACAGTCCCTTAATGGTGGAAGGCATGTCCACTTCGAAAACTCTCGCTTCGGTCTCCTTAAGAAGCTTGTCATACAGCATGCAATCACCCCTGTGGCTTGCGTTGAGATTTTACAAACTCCTTAAACTTGCGGATCGTCTCCAATTCTTCTGCGGTCCAATCTTCTCCGTCATGATGAGCGGCGATCGTTTGGATGCTGCCGTTGTCATTAGCCGCCATCTCCTCCAAATCCTCAATGGTAATCCCTAGCGCCCGGCACACTTTGATTACGTTATTAACAGATGCTCCCCCCACACCCCGCATTAATATGGACCTTAGCGTTGTATAGGGTATACCTGCTTTTTCAGCAAAAGCCTTAGTATTTAAACCGGTTTGATCGATCAATTTTTTCAATACTTCCGCTCTTTTCACCATTGAATCCCCTTTTCAATCAATATACGGAATTCCGTACTTGTATCCTAATTATACTTGTTTGTAACTGAAAAAGAAATGTTCAATTGCGTAATTTTATTTATTTTTTATGTTGACTTAATACGAAATTGAGTATATCATGAACTTGTGATACGAAATTGAATACCGAAAGGAGTGAGAATGTTTCTAACTTAAAATCGGAAGGGGTGAAAAGCGCAATACGAGGGAGAAATCTCTAAGAATTAGCGCATCAAAGAGCCCGGAAGGTCAGTTATGCAGCATCGTCGGATTTTTCCGAGCTAGCTTAGGAGGTCAGAATTGAAGGCCTTGATGGCCACAATGAGGACAAATTGTTAAAGTAAATTACTTGAAAATTTTGGAAAGGGTGATTTCTAATGTCAAAATTATTTTCGGCAGCGGATGCCCAGGATCTATATCTGTTTGATTTGGAGCTGGCCAATGTTACGGTCAACCAAGGTTTGGCCATTGACGAGGTGGCGGGAGAGATTTACGCTACTCAAGTGTACAACGGTTTCGGCGGGAATTATGAGAGCTTTGTGGTGACTCGCACTTCATTGGGCGGGAAATACTTGGACAGCATGATTTTTAAAAACGGAGGTCATGGAACCTCCATCGGTATTGAAAGGGATGGGGGCCAAATCTACATCTGGACCAACATGATGGATGTCGATGCCAATGACACTTTGGTAACACAGTGGCTGTGCAGAGTGCCTTATTTGCCGGATACGACGATTTCGATTAACGATTCCCGGGTCCGGAAGCTGAAGGAATTTCCTAATCCAAGCAGATATCAAAGCGCTTTTACCGACCCTAAAAACAATTTGCTCGCTATGAGAATTACAGATACAACAAGCGGATCTACGGTAAGCCAGCTTGAAGTTTATAAAATCAGCGATGCTAAAAACGGGAATTTCAACACCAAGGTTCATTCCTATTTATTCACTTCCGATATGAATAGTCAAATCTTACAAGGTCTTGCCTTAGATGGAGCCGACTTTTATGTGACCTTTGGCCAACATGCTGAGGACTTTCATTTGTACCGGGTAAATCTCACAACGGGAAAGATCAGCGAGGAGATAAACAGACCTGTCGGTTATTCACCGAGCGGCGGTTATGTCGAAGGCTTTGGGGAGCCGGAAGGTTTATTCTTGTATACCGATCCCAATACAGGATACAAAACGCTGCTGACCGTTATCGTGGGAGATTTGGCAGGAAGACGCAGACAGAGACTTTTCGCCCTATCCAACAATATCGGGGTTCAGAAATTTCTCGGCTTGGCCGGAGAAAGGGTTCAACCGGTGCCCCTTACCAGGCATGACAATAGAGCAAAGAGGATCAATATGAGCAAAGTCCAATCCATAGCCCAAATTAAAGAGCCCGGCTATTACTATATGACGACGGCTGAAGGGAACTTAATGGCCGATCATCCCATGAAGAACGTGGCCGGCTGGTGGCTGTATGTTTCCGGCGGTGATGCAGGAAGCGGAGTGAATTACGGGGTTCATCAAATTTTGGCGAGGAATTCCAGCGTTCATGCCACAACTTTTGTAAGATCCGTCTCGGCTGCGGGAACCGCATCTCCATGGTTTGAGTTGAATATGACGAAAGTCTAACTTCGCCCCCATGAAGGTTTAATCTGTTATAGGAAGGAAAATAAAAGTATCCTCTGCTGTAAAAACTCGGCGGGGGATACTTTCATGATAAGGTCAAACGGGCATTCTCACCCCAGTCTCGGTTATTGCTGGATAATCCGAGTTGAAAATTGTACGATTTCGAGGGCAATGGGAGTCCCGGCATAAATAGTATCTCGTGTTGCCGAAATAGTTAGACCTGTGGAACTGATATTATACAAGCTGCTCTCCTGAATCATTCCGTTGATGAAGAGATTGCTGTAATTAGCCAATCCCATCTTAGGGAACTCAGAGGCTGCAGCTCCGTTATCATCCGTAAATTGGGCGGACGGGATCGTTACAGAGGAAGTAAGAACTATATCCGAGCCGGGGACATAAAAAAATCTGGCCGCCTCCGGAACAATAATAACATCCTGAATTCCCGGCCCCGGGACTCCCTGCGGTCCTGTGGCCCCCTGTGGTCCTTGTGGTCCTTGAGGCCCCGGGGGTCCCTGAGGTCCTGTTGCCCCTTGTGGTCCTTCTGGTCCTTGTGGCCCCGGGGGTCCCTGCAGGCCGTCCGCCCCTGGCGGTCCTCCAGGTCCTATCCCTCCCGCCAGCCCTTGGGCTCCAGGATCGCCCTGGTAACCCTGCTGTCCTCCAGGTCCTATCCCTCCCGCCAGCCCTTGGGCTCCAGGATCGCCCTGGTAACCCTGCTGTCCTGCAGTCCATTGCGGCCACCGCGGATTCCGAACGATGCGGTGGCGTCTGAAGCCGCTTTTGCGTTTCTTTGGGGGACAAAGACGCAGAGCGGTTTTTTTGGAGCGGACAAGGGTTCCTCTCTTTTTAAGACCTGATTTCCTGCGCTTTCTGCGAAGCATATGAACATCTCCCTAAAGTAATTTTGTTTATTGTATGGCTGATATTTGGCTTAAGCCTGAACATCTATCCGTAGGAAGAGTAGGCAGGGGGCTAAATTTATGAAAATAGGCTCGAATCTTCGTGAACCCCGTAAGCGGCCAGGGAAAATTGTGGTGTAATTTATTGCCGCAATTCCATTATAATAAAAAAGATAATGGGTTATTTCGGCCGAAAGGGGGAAGTAACATGCCAGGAGAACGGCGTAAACTGATTGTTTTGTATACGAATGATATCCACAGCCATTTCGAACAAATGCCCAAAATCGCAACGGCTATCCGTCAACTCAAGCAGAGTCATCCGCTTGATCCTGTCATTACGGTAGATATAGGAGATCATATGGACCGGATGCGGGTGGAGACGGATGGAACGGAAGGGCAGGCCAATGTGGAAGTAATGAACGCCACCGGCTATAATCTGGCTGTCCCCGGCAATAACGAAGGGCTGACCTTCACGATGCAGCAGCTCGAGGCAGCTTATTCGTCCAAGGCCAAGTTCGATGTGCTGGCAAGCAATATGGGTATGATGCCGTCGGGCCGGCTTCCCTACTGGCTTAAGCCATATCAGATTCGGGACTGGTTCGGTGTGAAAGTGGCTTTCCTTGGAGTAACGGCCTACTACCCGGATTTCTATCAGCTTCTTGACTGGAAGCTGGACGACCCGCTGCCGAACGTTGCCCGATGGGTGGAGCGGCTTAAGGAGGAAGCGGATAGCATTATCGTTCTCTCTCATCTGGGGTTGACGAATGACCGTCGGATGGCCGAGCAAATCCCCGGGATAGATTTAATTCTCGGCGCACATACGCATCATCTGTTGGAAGAGCCTCTCCTGGTGGAGAATACTTATATCGGTGCCGCAGGCAAGTTCGGACAGTACGTAGGCGAAATGGAGTTGACATACGATACGTCCCTCAAGAAGCTGGAACGGGTAGAAGGACGCGTCATTGAGGTTGATTCGTATGAGGAAGCCGGGGATGTGGTCGAAATTATTGAGCGATGCCGGGAACAAGGCAAGGCTTATTTGAGCACAACCATTACCTCTCTGGATCGGCCGCTGACCATAGCTTGGCGGCAGGAATCCGGCTTGGGCAATCTTCTGGCCTCCGGAGTCCGCCGTTGGGTGGACGCCGAGGTGGGGATTATTAATGCCGGCCAACTGCTGGGCGGGCTGGAGGAAGGGCCGGTGACCAAGCTTCGGCTTCTTCAGGTCTGCCCTTCACCGATCAATCCCTGCAAATTTTGGCTGCGGGGGGATCATTTGGCGCTTGCCCTGGAGCAGTCTCTGCTGGATGAGTTTATAGACAAGGAGATCCGCGGCTTCGGCTTTCGCGGCAAGGTGCTCGGCATGCTTTGTCTCGATGGGATCGATGTGGATTACGATGCGGCTGCGCCTTCTTACCATAAGATCCGGCAGATATACATCAATGGTCTCCCGCTTGAGCCCGAAAGGCATTATCTGGTCGGCTCTCTGGATATGTTCACCTTTGGAGTAGGATATCTTTCCTTAAGCAAGGGCACCGGCACCGAATATTATTTACCCGAATTTCTGCGGGAAGTATTGGAGCACCAGTTAAGCATCGGCATAGATTGGGATAGCTTCTCCGCCTCCCATTGGAGGGAAATCGGCAAGAAAGATTGAAGCTCTTTACATGGAATAAGCATGGGGCCTGTCAGATTGGAATACAATAGTTGAACGAGGGACAGTGGGAGGGGAGAAGAAGAAATGCTGGAATTATGGAAAGCGATCATTATTGGAATAGTGGAGGGACTAACTGAATTTCTGCCCGTATCCTCCACCGGACATATGATTCTGGTCGGCCATATGATTGATTTTACCGGGGAAAAAGCGGATACGTTCGAAATAGCGATTCAGCTCGGAGCTATTCTGTCAGTGGTTGTCCTATATTGGAAAAGAGTGCTGCGGTTATTCGGCATCCAGACGGCTAACGAACGGCTTAACCCGGGACCTAAGCTAAATTTGCTTCATATCCTGATCGGTATCGTTCCGGCTATGGCTCTTGGCTTCCTCGGGCATAAATACATCAAGCTTCTGTTTATGCCGGAAACTGTCGTGATAGGGCTCATTATCGGCGGGATTTTTATGATCATCGCCGAGAAGCAAAGCCCTGCAATAGAGGCCAGGACAATGGATGATATTACCTATAAACAAGCTTTGTTTATCGGTGCCGCCCAATGCCTATCGCTATGGCCGGGCTTCTCCCGCTCGGGGGCGACGATTGCCGGCGGAATGCTGGCCGGAACGACCCGGGGAGCAGCAGCGGATTTTACTTTCTTGATGGCGATCCCGATTATGGCCGCAGCGACCGGATACGACCTGCTGAAAAGCTACAGCCTGTTTACGGCGGATGATCTTCCGTTCTTTGCCGTAGGGTTCATCGTTTCATTCATCGTCGCTTTGTTGGCCGTGGCAACGTTTATCAAATTGGTCTCCAGGCTCAAACTTACATATTTTTCCTTTTACCGTTTCGTACTGGCTGCGCTGGTACTCATTTATATGGCTATCGGAGGATTTGGCTCTTGATCGTAATGAAGGCATACAACCGAATCCGTCGATTTCCTTTAAAAAGCCCCGGCCGGGGCTTTTTTCGTTCCGGCCTTCTACGAAACAAATGTAATGGTTATAATTGGGTCATTACGTTTTTTTGCCGGTTTGCCTGACAGGATAAAAAATGGGAAAATGTTGTTAATTATTTCATCGAACGTAACGGGGGATGCATTCATGCGGGAAAGTGCCGATAAGGGCTGGTTTTGGTTATGGGGGGAGGCAATGTATCGTTATCGCCGCTGGGTAACCGGATTATGGGCGGCAATCCTTGTATTTATGGCTTTGTTCGCGGTTCAGGCTCCGGGCCAATTTAAAGATAACGGGTTCACGCCGAAAGGCAGCGATTCCGATGCGGGAATGATTGCGCTTCAGGAGAAGCTTGATTTTCCGGCCTCCAATTTCATTCTGGTATACTCCAGCGATTCCCGGGAATTAACGGATCAAGAAGCCATAACAACGATACTGAACTCCCTTAAACCGCTTGAAGAGCTCCCCTACGTTGCCGGCATTGCTATCAATCCGGCTACTCGTGTGGCGGGCCATGACCATATTCAATCGGTTAATGTGTTTCTCAAGCTGACTACGGACGAGGCGTTGGATAAATTTACCGAAATTAAAGCAAAAATCACGGCTCCGGACGGCATGAAGGTAGATATTACCGGAGGGCCCCCGATTCTGCATGACATGCAGGTAGCGACGAAGAAGGACATCGTCAAAGCGGAAGTCATCGGCCTTCCCATCGCCTTGTTGGTGCTCCTGCTTATTTTTGGCACGGTTCTGGGAGCCCTTCTTCCTCTGATTGTCGGCTTGGCGAGCGTTACGACGACGCTGGGGATTACCTATTTCATCGCACAAGGCTACTCCTTGTCCAATTTCCTGCCCAACATGGTGACAATGCTTGGGTTGGCGGTCGGGATAGATTACGCTTTGTTTATGGTCAGCCGCTTTCGCGAGGAATTGAACCAGCAGCAGGATGTGCGTGAAGCAGTGGCCATGACCTGCCAAATGGCGGGCCGTTCGATCTTTTTCTCCGGAGTCGCGGTGTTGATCGGATTGCTCGGCATGTTGTTTATAGAGCTAAATATTTTCCGGACTCTTTGCCTAGGAGGAGTTCTTGTCGTTTCGCTGTCGGTCATCATCGCCAACACCCTTCTGCTTTCTTTGATGGGCCTATTTGGCCATAACATAAACCGCTGGAACGTCATCCCTTCCCGCTGGAAGAAGCGGCAGCAGGCCTCCCATCTATGGAGCCGGATCGCATATTCCGTTATGAAGCGGCCCGTTCTGCTCGTTGTAATCATGAGCGGAATCCTGATAACGTTCATGCTTCCGGTCAGCGACATGAAGCTCGGGCTTCCAAGCGCGGGTATGCTGCCTCCCAGCTATGAATCCAGGCACGGGGATGATCTGTTGACCGAGGCTTATGATGCGCGGGAGATGAATCCAATCCAAATCTATGTGGAAGCGGAGGAGGAATTCTGGTCTGAAGCTTCTTTGCGTCAAATGGCTGCCTACACCGCCAAACTTAGGGAGCTCGATGGGGTTAAAGAAGTGAAGAGCTTGCTGGCAATGCTTGAAGACCGCCCTTTGGAGCAGGCTGCCGCCCTGCTGGCGAGGGAAGAGGTGCGCAGCAAGCTGGAGGAGGAGAAGCTGGCATCGGACCGTTTCTCTTTATTGATAGTCGTGCCGGAAGATGATCCGGAAAGCAAAGATACGGAGAGATTGGTGAAGCAAATCCGCGAGCTCGATGCGGGAGGACTTGAGGTCAAGGTAACGGGCGGACCGGCCTACCGGCTGGATATGCTGGATCGGATTAACGAGCGGATCCCGGTGGTGGTCGGCTTTGTGATGGTCGTTACTTACTTCGTCCTGCTTGCCGCCTTCCGTTCCGTGCTGCTGCCGCTTAAAGCGGTACTGATGAATGATCTCAGTCTGGGGGCAAGCATCGGGATAGTCGTAGCGGTGTTCCAGAACGGATTTATGGCGGAGTTGCTGCATATTACTTCGACAGGATACGTAGATGCGACGCTTCCGATTATCATTTTTTGCGTAGTGTTCGGAATATCTATGGATTATGAAGTTTTCCTGATTTCCCGCATCGTGGAGGAATACGAGAAGACCGGGGATAATGAGGCCAGTACGGCCGAGGGCTTAAGAAGAACCGGAAGCCTCATAACGTCGGCGGCGTTTATCCTGATCGTCGTGGTTGGCTCATTCATTTACACGGATATTCAAATAATCAAAGCGCTCGGCCTCGGATTATCCTTGGCGGTGCTGATCGATGCTACTCTCATTCGCATTATTGTTGTCCCCGCCTTGATGAAACTGCTCGGAAGAGCGAATTGGTGGGCGCCACGCTGGATTCGGCAGAGGTCACATGGATAGAAAGGTTTAACTTTTGGCTCCGTTCAGTTACAATAAGGGTCAGGCTAAACCAACAATAAAGTCAGGTGTGAATAATATGAAAGTACCCATGAGTCCCCAGTACGATCCCTGGGATCCGATATTGTCCCTGCATCAGCACGGCAAGCATGTATTAACCAGCATCGAGCTGACGGTGACCAATCTGTGCAATATGCGGTGTGAGCACTGCGCGGTAGGCGACGCGCTTGTTATGAAGGAGGAAGCGAAGCTCCCTCTTTCTTCCGTGCTGAAGCGTCTGGAGGAAGTGGAGCATCTGCAGACGCTCAGCATTACCGGCGGAGAACCGACCTATCATGAAGAGTCGGTCCGGGAGTATATCGTCCCGATATTGAAATATGCGCAGTCCAGAGGGATACGCACCCAAATTAATTCGAACGTCACACTGGATTTGTCCAGGTATGAGATGATGGCGCCTTATTTGGACGTCCTCCATATTTCTTTCAATTACTTGAATGCCGACGATTTCCACCAGATCGGCTTTGCCAACGCTTCGCATGAAGTGAGGAAGAGCACAGCGGCCAGAATGTATGAGAAAATGGTTAACAACACCCGGGCTTTGAGCGAAGCCGGCCTGTTCGTTTCCGCGGAATCGATGATCAATTACCGTACTCATGACAAAATAGCGGATATCCATAAGCTTATTGTCGAAATGGGCTGCCGCCGCCACGAGGTTCATCCGATGTATCCGAGTTCTTTTGCCGCTCACCTGCCGAAGCTCCCGCTTGATCTGCTGAGGAAGTCGATCAGCCGTCTGCTGGATGAACGGGATCGGGAGGTATGGATGCTGTTCGGAACGCTGCCGTTCTTTAGCTGCAGCTCCGATGCCCAAGACCGCGAATTGATCGCAAGACTGCAGAGGGAGCCCAATGTAACGGTACGCAATGACCCGGACGGGCGGAATCGTTTGAACGTCAACTTATTTACAGGGGACGTTTATGTTACGGATTTCTCCGATTTATCATCTCTCGGCAATATTCATTCCGACCGTTTGGAGGAAGTGTTTGCAAGATGGCTGGAGCATCCTCTTAATTTAATGGTCAACTGCCACTGTCCGGAAGCCCGATGCTGCGGACCGAATTTACTGGTTGCGGATATGTACTACAAGGGAATCGATTTTAAAGAGAGAAAAGCGGTTATCTGATTTGCACCCAACTGTCTCTGTTGTAGAGGCAGTTGTTTTTTTTACCACATTAGAAAGTTTATGTTCATTAAAGCATTAAAATGGAACAACTTTCTAATTGGCATAAAAAGCTTCCTTTAAAACCGGGTTATTCGTCTTCGAAAAGGCTCCGTTAGGAGCTTTTTTTATTTTCCCAGGCAGTAAATTCTCCTAAAGAATGATTCCGGTGCAAAAATGGGACAATACGCAAGAGGTGTTGTAATTCGGAAAGCAAAGGAGACAATTCCAATGGACACTCCATTTGAACTTGGGAAAATCATTTGGAATATTGCTCTGGTCCTGTTTCTTGTGTTTCTGAACGGGGTCTTCGTCGCCGCGGAATTCGCTTTCGTCAAAATCCGGGCTACCCGGCTGCAGGAGCTTGCCAAAAATCATCATGCGAAAGCCAAATACGCGCTTAAGGTGACGGACAGGCTGGATGCTTATCTGTCGGCGACCCAATTGGGAATCACCTTGGCATCCCTGGGTCTGGGGTGGGTCGGTGAACCCGCGATCTCAAGATTAATAATCGATCCGATGCTAGCCGTATTCGGATGGAATCATGCGGCGTTCAGCCATACGCTGTCTTTTATTTTGGCTTTCGTCATTATCACCTTTTTACATATCGTGCTTGGTGAATTGGCGCCTAAATCGTTGGCTATTCAGAAATCCGAATCAACCTCATTATGGCTTGCCGGTCCGCTGATCTTGTTTCACAAATTGTTTTATCCGGTTATCTGGCTGTTGAATGGGGCGGCGAATTGGTTGCTGAGAGCAATCGGTATTAAGCCCGCTGCCAGGCAGGAGGCGCATACGGAAGAGGAAATCCGGATATTGATGAACCAAAGCGCCAAGAGCGGGCATATCAACAAGGATGAAATGAAGCTGTTTGACAACATTTTTGAATTTTCCGAGCGGTTGGCCCGTGAAGTCATGGTGCCCCGTACCGATATGCAGTGCCTGTACACGGAGCTGTCCTTTCAAGAAAATATGAGCCTGGTCTATCTAACCAAGCATACCCGCTATCCGGTAGCCGAAGAGGATAAAGATGAAATTATCGGTTTCGTGCATATTACTGATTTATTGACGGCGGATCCGGATGAGGAGCATGATCTGGCGAGCTTTCTGCGCCCCATCCTGGCGGTTTCGGAAGCGACGGAAATCAGCGATGTGCTGCGGATGATGCAGAAGCGCAGATCGCAATTGGCGATCGTTATCGATGAATATGGAGGCACCGCCGGATTACTGACAACGGAGGATATTCTCGAGGAAATTGTAGGAGAAATCAGGGACGAGTTCGATGAGAACGAACGCCCGGACATTGAGGTGAAGGACCGGTTTGTGTCCGTATCCGGCCGCATGCTCCTCGAGGAGGTTAATGAACTGCTCCATTTATCCATAGAAGAAGAGGAGGTCGATTCCATCGGAGGCTGGCTGTTCAAGGAGCTGGAAGGCATGCCGGCTAGAGGCAAGGCCGTGGAAGTGGATGACCACGTGTTCGAAGTGGCGGAAATCGACCGTCTGCGGATTACAAGAGTGAATATCTATACTCCAGAGCAAAACCCTGAAATAAAATAATCGGTCCGAATTCCGGGATCATTAGCGAATTTCGCCCGCTGAAGAACTTTTGGAGAGGAATTGGCGGTGGTACTCCCGGAATTCTCTTATTTTGTAAGCCATAAAAAAGGGGCGGTAGCCCAAACCAAATGTAGGCGACTGTCATACTCTAACAGTGAGAGCCCAAATAAAGCTAAGAGGAGGAGTAAAGGGACCATGTTCACTCAGGTTAAAACTTACTATCCGTTTATCGGGCCGCATGATCCATGTCCGCCCATCCGGGTGAAGACTTATCAGACACCGCCCCAATTATATATCCCCTTCCAGCAGCCCAATTTACCTCAATTCCATTTGTCCGAGGCGTTGAAGCGGGGTACTTTGTGGCCGGCTTTATACAGTCCGTATGAAGGCAGACCATAGAAAGGAGAAGAAGCGGTAATGCAAAAAACGTTGGATGAACAATATTACCGGAGGCTGCGGGAGCTGCAGGAGGTCGATTTTGCACTGGTTGAGCTGTCGCTTTATCTGGACACCCATCCCGGCGATCAACAAGCTCTCCAACAGTTTAACCAGCTTGCCCAGCAAAGGCAGAAGCTCGCCAAGCAATTCGAGCTGGAATATGGTCCTTTGATGCAGTTTGGACATAGCTTTTCGCGCTATCCTTGGCAGTGGGTAGAGTCCCCATGGCCGTGGCAGGTCTAACCATATAGAGAGAGGGATAACGTAAACAAAATGGGAGGAGCTTTTTATGTGGATTTATGAAAAAAAGCTGCAGTATCCGGTTCGCGTCAGCAAGTGCGATCCGCGGATGGCTAAATATTTGATCGAACAATACGGGGGGGCTGACGGGGAGCTGGCCGCCGCCTTGCGGTATTTGAATCAGAGATATTCGATCCCGGATAAGGTCATCGGATTGTTGACGGACATAGGAACGGAAGAATTTGCTCATACTAGTTATCAATGAATTAATTCGGTAATTTTGGATATAATTTCAGCGTAAACTGCTGAATCGCATCCGGATTCCATCTTCCCCCTACTTCTTTTCTGTATGTCGCATATTCCAGTACTGTTTTTAACAATTCGTTTTGTTTCTTGGGATCATTAGTTTTCCTATATACATCAAGCACGTACTCTACATTAGGGATGATCTCAACTTTAGCATTTTCCCTCTTCTCTTCAATTTCATACTCCATTTTTGAAGTTTTCACCGCCATTTTAGCTTCTTGGATACGGGAAGATAGTATTTGTGATCTCTCCATATATTCATCGATCGAATATATTTTACGTTCCAGTAAGTCGTGAAGGTTATCCTTCTGATTTATAAGTTCGGTTAGCAACTTTTCGGCGCTTTTCAAAATGTTCAACTTTGCTTCGAGCATATCTTCCTTTGGCGCAGTTTCTCTTGGCTTTTTTTCCATCCATTGTGCCTTATAATCCTTTAGCCATATCCGAAGCCCCTCTAAAAGTCTATCCTCCACCAGGTCCAATTCCGAACTCACATTTTTGCAAAGTGATGTAGCACACATGATAGCTGCGGGCCTGTTGTGATAGGGTCTGCGAACCATAGATCGTCCGCATATATCACAACGGATCAAACCTGCGAGGGGATTCGTAATTATTCCAGTTGGAGCAGGAGTAATATCTTTACTTTCAAGGATTTCCTGAGCCTTTTCCCATGTCTTCTCATCGACTATTGCTTCATGTCTACCTTGGTAGAGTAGCCAATCTTTCCTATCTGCCCTTGGTCGAGACAATTGTAAGATCCCGTCTTTTCTTCTTCGCTTTGTGGGTCGTCTATTCCAGGCAATTTTCCCCATGTAAACAGGGTTTCGTATCATCCCATTGATTGTTTGGAGCGTCCAAATGCTATTCCTTGCAGTTGGAACAGCTAGCTCGTTCAATCTCCTAGCGATCAGCCCCGTTCCTTTACCCTCACGCACGTACATATCAAAAATCATCTTGATTATGGGGGCCTGGTCTGGATTTGGTACGAGTGTATAGCCTTTTCCAGGCAGTTTCTTTCGATCATATCCATACGGCGGTTTGCTACCGGCATACCTGCCGTCCTTGACCGCATCTGCACGGCCGCCTTGGAGACGTCTCGTCGTAGTCTTAAACTCCCTGCGACTCATAAATAAACCGAATTCAAAATATTCCTCGTCATCAGGATTTTGCGGGTCATATATCCTCATTGGAGTCACGATTAAAGTATCAGAATACTTAAATGCCTGGGCTACAATCCCTTGATCCATCGTATCGCCACGCGCGAGCCTTTCGACCTCAACGACAAGAATACCGGTCCACATTTCATTTTCGACATCCTCAAGTAATTGAATCATCTGAGGACGCTCAGAAATCCTCTCGCCAGATGTAGCCGGTTTTTCTTTATATATTTTCGAAAGAGTAATTCCATGGCGCTTGGTCAGCTCTAAAAGAATTTGCATATGACGTTTGTATGTATCTTCTTCGCCTCTAGCTTCAGCTTCAAGGTCTACACGTGATTTTCGAAGGTAGGCAGCATATTCTCCAGAAGGTAGTTTAAACATTTGAAACCCTCCTCCTATATATCTATCTTATTCATAATCCTATGACATATTGATACGTTCTTCTCCGAATTTGCTGAAGGCGCCGCTCGGCAAGTGCATGAGTACAGCCAAATTCCCGAGCAATGATGTCTATTGCTTCGCATTCCCGAGAAGGGAGAATCAGATTGCGATACATAGAATATGGGATAGCTGCGTACAGTAGAAAATTGTCGGCATCCCATTCTTGCAATTCAACGAATGGTTTTGGCAAATGCATTTGGTTACCGGAATGTCTTAGGACATGGCATAGTTCATGTAGAAAATCTTCCCATTGTTCCGGAGGAGAACGTCTTCGATCGAGACTGATGCTGATCAGTCCATTTCGTTCGATTGATTTGCTAGGAAAATCGTTGAAATATAGCCAAGCATTGAGACGGTATGCGATCTCAAAAACGTTCAGTTGGGACGGATTCTGGATGCCTAACCTGGTGTACATTCTTTCGACCCAATCCTCCAGATGAGTAGTGCGATAGTAGGTCATGATGGCACCTCGAATGTATGTTCTGCATTTGAGTAAAAAGAAAAGCCCCGAGGGCTAAAGTTATTAATTTTCGATGCCTAAAGTGTTCTCGATATCAGTTAGATATAAGATCCCTTGTAAGAAGTAATCCCCAGACTGATCTACGATATCTTGTATATCATTAACTTCTGAGGCAGGAAACTCCCCTTTATCAAACATCTTTTTAGCCTTTTTAATGGCCTCTAATCGGAATGCAATTGCATCTTCTATTTCAACCTGAAAGGAACCGAGTTTCTTTTTCAATTCTTTGTCTAAACCATCAGTCGGGAGTTCTCCGGTTTGCTGGTAGATTAAGTCATATCTTTTTTTTGCAGTATCAAGTTTTTTCCATGCTTCTGAGGAAGTTATTTTTCCGTCGGTTACACTTTGAAATGTATAAGTCCATAGGGTTTCCCATATAAAATCAAATTCATCTACAATATGATCTATTTCAGGTTTAGTCGTCTTAATGTAGAAATCTCTTTGTGCATCCAAAGGGATTTCTTCGATGACCGGTTCCATTTCAGTTTTAGTACTATCTTCTCTGGAGACTGGTGTCTCAGTCTTTGTTGTCAGTGTATTCACGGGTTTACTATCCTTAGTGTTCTCATCACTGCCACCACATGCCGAAACAACAGAAGTGAGAAAAACAGCCATAGTTATAACGAATATCCGTTTCATTTGTTTTGCCTTTCAGTATTCAATCCCGATCGGCTCGGGTACTTGCTTAATCATCCTGTCTTTGACCAGGCTTCCGGTCTTTCTCTGCTTCCTGTATAAATTTCCAGAAGCGGAGCATCTCCTCCTGACGCTCTTTCGGAGCGCTCTTAAAGTCCTTGAAAAACATGCTGATTTCTGTATCGCTTTCTTCTTCCTCCTCTTTGGATGTATCTTCGGAAGGCTGGTTTGTTCGGCCAAGAAGGAAGTCAGTTGATACATCTAATATATTCGCAATGGAAACGAGAGTTTCGTGTGGTGGAGTACTATGGCCGTTTTCGTAGTTACTAATTGTTCCTTTAGTAGTATTGACCTTGATCGCTAACTGCTCTTGGGTTAGCTTTTTCTTTTTTCTCCACTCTATCAATCTTTCAGGATGAAACAAAGTAGTTCCTCCTTAAATTAGAAGTACAACTATATTGTACACAAATATAGAAATACAACAATAAAAGTACAAGAAAATTATATTTTTATGTTGACATACAAGAATCTTATACTTATAATAAAGTACAAGATTGTTATACAAAAGGTGGTGTCGCAGTGAGAAAAAATCTATTCCTTATTGAATCTCGCAAGAAGAAAGGACTTACACAGGAGCAACTGGCAGAACTATTAGGATATCAAAAGGCAACAGTGAGTAATTGGGAAAATGGCTATTCCAATCCTTCTCTAACTGATGCATTCAAAGTCTCTGAAATTCTTGACGAGGATATTAATTATCTTTTTTTAGGTCTGAAAGTACAAGGTTCTCATACATCAACAAAAAATGAAGTTAGTTAAAGTATCAATGTTCCTCCTGAAAGGCAGGTGAAAACTTATATGGCCGTCCCATTGTTAGTGGAGCATATGCATAACCCAAGAAGGGGGAATGCACTTATGCCGAACAAACCTAAGCCTCAGCCTCTGGAAAAGGGCAACATCGTCGAAACGTATCAGATCGGGTTAACAACCGTGCACATCTGTGATGACTACGTTGCCAAAACTCCTGAAGACATCGAGAAAGTTATTGACGATATGCATGCTGCAGGTTGGAAAATCATCGAAAGTGCTGCTAAAGGCGAAGCGATTTAGGCTTCGCACGATGGACAAGTAGTGAAAGGAGCATGGTCATATGAATGATATTTATCAAATTTCAGAAGTTCGGCGTACTTCCGATGAGAAAGAAGTTAATAAGCTTCTTGCAGAGGGATGGCAGGTCCAACATCTGGTACCAAATGGAACAAAGTTTGTATACCTCTTGGTAAAGATGTAGGTGACTCCGATGCGTAAGCCTTCATTTCGTTGGAAAAATAGAGAAGCTTTTGTGTGTATGGCAGTTGCAAGGATGCGGTTCAAGGGTTTGACTATCGACGAAGCAATTCAAGATACCCTTTCCAGGGGACATTGTTCCAACCCGGAATTCATTTCCGAGAGGGAACTAACTCGAATTAAAAAGATTATATCAAGGAATGCTGGCCTTGCCGGATGAGGTCTTATTGAAGGGAGGTGATTCTTTGGAAAAGGACAAGCATTATGCAGTTGAGGAATTGGAGCAAGCAATAGCGCTACTAACCGCAGTTCAGCATAGATTACGCCGATTAAAAAGTTTGCAATCAACACGCTTGTTGCTTGCTCTTGAGGAGGTACGCGAGGTGCATGCGATTCTGACGGAAGAAAGTGAGGGGTGAGTCCGTCGAATAGGATCCTTGGCCGACGGTATGGGGAACGATTCAACTTCATTATAGATCATACCGGATCCTCAGCCTATTCCATTTTGGAATAAACCGGGAGGTGAGTACCATTTGAAATTTGGCGCGATCATGCAGGCTTGTCGGGAACGGGCAGGTCTGACTCAAGAGCAAATGGCCGAACTTTTGCATCGATCACAATCTTGTATTTCTAAATACGAGAAGGATCATAAGGCGCCCGACGTACAGACATTGATCCAATGGATTAATATTACGAATGCAAAAGAAGTATTTGTCGCTTTCCTTTGTGGGATAGACGGAGTATCGATCATGCAAAACATACTACAAATCTTCGGAGGAGGTTGATTTTCATGGATGGACAAGTATACGACTTTAAGGCAGCTCGTTGCCGGATTGAAGAACTTAAGTTGATCTATCGTCAAAATAAGCATTTACAAAAGGAAGATGGTACATGGGACTGGTGGCTTTTGGCCCAGATTGAGGGATTGGAGAAAGAAATTCAGGAGGCACATAAAAACAGAATGACCGCTGTTCGCGGCAGCGGCCATCATGTGAAGCTATTAAAAAATCTTATTTCTCCCATTGTACCCCAGTGGGATTCTCAAGGCAAGGAGGAATCGATCCATGCTTAAACAACCTCTGAATGGATGGCTTGAGGAAGCAAAGGCGCGATTTGGCGATAAAACGGCCGACTGGAAATTTGTTTGTCCGCGATGCGGTAATGTGCAAACCCCGCAAGATTTCGTAACTGCTGGGGTGAGAGTTGAAGAAGCGGCTAACATAGCGTATCAGCAGTGCATTGGACGTGTAGCTGTTGACAAAGGATGCAACTGGACAGCATACGGTCTTTTAGGAACTTTGGGAAATGGTCGGATCGTCATCACGACGGATGGAAAGGAAGTAGACGTCTTTGATTTTGCCAAGGAGGAGCATGTGAATGCGTGAGGAAGTTGCCGGAAACATTCAGATTGTTCGGTTTCATAGCCCTAGCGGAGTAAACCATTGGTTGCAGGAAAACCCGGATGTAGAGGTCTTAGATATACAGTTATCGATCAGCGATAAAAGAGAGTCTTTCATGATTGTATATCGCCCAGAAAACAATTGAGAGGGGAATTACCTATGAAAAGTACAGGAATTGTACGGAAAGTAGATGAACTGGGACGAATTGTCATCCCGATGGAGTTGAGAAAATCGCTTGGGATTTCGGAAAAGGACCCCATGGAAATCTTTGTTGATGGGGATCAAATCATTCTCCGAAAATATGCACCGGGATGTGTTTTTACCGGAGATACTACGGACCTTGTCAGCTACCAAGGCAAATTGGTTAGTCGCCGGGCAATACAGGAAATGAGCAAAATCAAGTGATTCGAAGGGCCTTGGCCCCTTCGTCGGGATCGTGAATGAGGCTATTCCCAACTATTGACTTCACGGTTCGGACGATGCGGCCAAGCTGCATCAATACATAGGAAAGGAGGGATGGAATGGGAGATATTGCGGATATGATGCTTGATGGGACACTGTGTTCATGTTGTGGGACCTATCTTGGCGATGAGGGAGACTGGTTTCCAAGATTGTGCGAAGAGTGTGAAAACGAAAAATGACCCGCGGCAACGGGTCACTTGAAAAACAGATCTTAAGGCCATCTTACCATGGCAATAAAGATTAAATCAATTATCGGAGGTAATCAAATGGATAAACAATCGATTGCAATGCGAGTACTGGCGCTACCAGAAGAAATCGAAGCTGCGGAAAAAGAACTTATTAATGCGGAAATGTCGCTTCGGGCCGCAAAGGCTAATCTGCAACATAAGGAGGATGGCCTGTTGCTTGGTGTCTTTGATGGCATAGTAATTGACGGTAAGAATGCGGAAACCCGTAATGCACAGATTCGTTCCCATACAGAGTCAGAACGGGAAGCAGTAATGAATTGCGAAATGGAACTGACTAGGGTTCGTTATCGAGTGGAACGACTGCATAACGAGTTCCGGGCACTCCAAGCAGTAGCCGGAATGCTTCGGGAGGTGGCCTAATTTGACAGATGTCACGGTTTTGCAACCTCAACCCTCCGGCGGGAATGCCGGAGGAGGGGCGATCGTTGACCTTGAGTTCGGGAGTGCAGCTGACCTTCGACGGAAATTGGACGGTATGAAACAGAAGTTAAACCTAACAAGAGAGTTCTTTAGAGAGGTCATGCAGGAAGGCGTGGATTACGGAATTATTCCCGGAACGGACAAGCCGACGCTGTACAAGCCTGGAGCTGAGGGGCTGTGCGAGTTCTACAACTTGGCTCCGACAATCGCGGGCAAGGTCGAAGATAAGAATCACGAAACCGGGTATTACAGCGTGGACATCACCGTTCGATTAATTCATCGCAATACAGGATCCATCATCGCTGAGGGAGTTGGCCACGCGAACACCTTCGAGAACCGCTACCGCTGGCGCTGGGTTTCTGAAAAAGATATCCCTAAGGGGCTTAGCAAGGAGGAATTAGTTTCTAAGGAGCGGGATGGCAGATACGGGAAGTTCGTTCAGTATCGGCTTGAAAACGACGACATGCACTCCATTTGGAATACTGTGCTGAAAATGGCGAAAAAGCGTGCTCTTGTGGATGCTGTATTGTCGGCCACTCGTTCCAGCGGAATCTTTTCGCAAACCGAAGAAGAGCTTGAGGCGTACCTGAACGGCGAGGATCCGGAAGCTGGGGACGAAGGAGCCGTTCCGCCGCCTCGCCAACAAAGTCGTTCATCAACCGGAGCGAGATCTAGCGCCGCAGGACGTCAAAGCGGGGGCGCGCGTGGGACAAGTGACAAAAACCGCGCCTTCGATCTTGTAAAGCAGCATAACGGCGGAGCAATGGACTGGAAGTGGCTCACTGATCGTGCATCCGAGGCCCTAGGTCGTTCGATTGGCAAGGTTGTCCAGGATGTTGCGGATGCCGAGTGGAAACTAGTCGCCGACTACTTGGAGCAATATGATTCCAATGGTGGCGATCAAGGTGAACTTGATTTTGACGACTTTCCGGAAGATTTGAGGTGATTATATGAAAATAGCACATATTGCAGACGCACATTGGGGCTTCGGGTATCCGGGCCCCACGCCGTCAGCCCGGTTTGAGGATATTACTCGAACGATGGACTGGGTTGCAGATCGAATTATTTCGGAGGGTTGCGAGCTAGTATTATTCGCCGGCGACGCTTTTAAGGACGCCCGGGTTTATATCGAACGGGCTACAGCAGAAATCAAGGCATTTGTGTCCTGGCTTCGTCGACTTTCGGATGCTGGCATTGAGGTCATCGTGATCAGCGGCACGCCGTCGCACGATGCGATTAGCGCCTATCACCTCATTAGAGAGATGCAGATTCCTGGTGTTCAGGTATTCACTGAGCCGGGAATCGCCTCGCTACCAACTGACGGAGAGGTGATCGTTGCCTGCCTCCCGGGTATAAACCGGTCATCGTTCGCCCTGAAGGACGAGTTCGCAGGGCTGCCTCCACATGAATTTCATGCGAAGATGACGGACTGGATTACAGACACTTGCCGTGATCTCCGCGCCGGGCTTAGTGGTCCCGTTATCCTCATGTCTCACCTGACTTACGACCTGGCCGAAACCGGCTTTGAGGATGCTCTACTTCAAAATGAGCCGGTTCTGACTGACGAGGCCGCACGTATGTTTGATCTCGTTTGCCTTGGTCACATACACCGGCCGCAGCTTGCTGGGAGCAATGTCTACTACAGTGGTGCTCCGGAGCGGCACAATTTTGGAGATGAACGAACGACGCCAGGTTTCTGGATTCATGATACCGAGACGTTCACGACGAAATTTGCCAATTCAGAATTCATTAAGACGCCGGCGCGCCGCTTTAAGACCATCGACTGGTGTGACATGGACATTGAGGCTTGGCTGGATGGTCAGGTGGACGACTTTTCTTCAATAAAGGATGCGATTGTCCGGGTCCGGTATGCCTGTAGTGAGGAGCTGCAGAAGCGGTTTGACCGGCGCTCACTCGAAAAAGCGTTGTACGATGCTGGAGCTTTCTTCGTGGCGGAGATCCGTGCGGAGGTTGAACGATCAGAACGGATCCGGGACGCAGAGGTTACAGAAGGGCTGAACCCTCTGACGGCACTGGCCGCTTGGGGGACCAATCAGGAAATAAAAGAATCGGAGATTGTTGAGCTCCAGGCGTTGACTACTGAATTGTTGGAGGGAAGTGTATGAGTAGCTTGAATCCAGGAATATGTAGGGTTTGCGGCTGTACTGAGGATGATGCATGTGTACATGAGTGGGGAGCTTGTGGGTGGTACGATGACACTCGAACAGTCTGCAATTCTCCTACATGTGCAAAGGAAATTCAACTGAGTGAACAGTTTTATGGGTACTGTTTTCCTGAACCCGACGGCTGGCATACACCGGCTGTTACTCTGAATTCAGCTGAAGAAGTCTTTCGATATACTCAATTGCACGGCAGGACGGGAATGTTCAGGGAAATTCGTGTCACAGATAGCGGTGATCATATTGTTGTACAGATGGTTGATGGAAAATATACATGGCCAGAAGAGTGGAAACAATTCAATAAGGAGGATGCTGCAGGATGATTCCATTACGCCTTATTATCCATAACTTCAGAGCCATCGAGCATGCCGACATTGATTTGTCGGCTGTAACATTGGCAGCCATTGCTGGTCGTAACGGCGCCGGTAAGTCCTCAGCCTTTACCTTGTCACCACGGTTTGCTCTATTTGGGGACGTAATCAAAGGGATTAGCCTTGACGACCTGGTCCGCCGCGGTGCGCAGGAGATGTCCGTAACCTTCGTTTTTGAGCACCAGGGTAGCGTTTACCGGGTTATCCGGACGCGGTCGACAAAGGGTAAGGGAAAGTCCACGCTTGAGCTACAGCAGCAGGTTAACGGAGCCTGGGAAAGCCGGTCGGCCGAGAAGATCACTGACACGGAGGCAAAAATACGGGCTTTGCTCAACCTGGACGACGAGACGTTTACGGCCAGCAGCATGATATTGCAAGGCCAGGCCAACGCCTTCACCGGCGCGACGGCAGGCAAGCGAAAGGAGATTCTCTCGCAGATCCTCGGTCTGAACGTATACGAAGAACTGCAGGAACGTGCCCGGCAGCGGGCCGCTTCCCTGAACATTGAGATTGAGAAGGCTAAGGACAGGATCCTTGCACTGGACGAACGTTTATCCGTCCGACCGGCAAAGGAAAATGAGTTGCGGGTGGCCGAGGATCAGCACAGCGTCACACTAGATATGATCGCGGAGGACGAAATGGTCGTGAAAACTGTCGAGGCTCAGATTGCTGCTATTGATGGAAAGCGGGCTCGGATTCAGCAGATTGAACGGGAAGTGTCGGAATTAAGTAAAGAGATTGCGGCATTGCGGGCCGAAAAGAATGAACAACTCGGGCGCAAGGAACGTGCTGCGAAGATCTTGGCCAACGAAGCGGCCATCATGGAAAAGTCAGCTGAACTGGATCAGATCAAGCGGCAGCTCGCGACTCTGGAAGCGCGGAAGCCCGAATTGGACCGACTGCAGCGCGATTTGACCGTTACCCAAGCGGATTTGTACCAGTTGGAGGATGACCTTCTTCGGCTGGGCGATCGCATAACGGTATTACAGCGGCAGCTCGCCGGGCGGGAGACGCTACGGCAGCAGGCGGAGGTACACGAGGCAGAGACGCAGCGGCTTCGGGAATTCGAGGAGAAAGCGGACCGGTGGAACCGGTTGGAGGCGGAATTGCGTACCCTTGAGGCACAGCGGGACCGTGAAGAAGCTCTAATGAAACTCGACGAGCAACGTCTCAACGACAGAATTGCCGAGCTTGAGCGGCAAAAGGCTCATATCCATGACAGCGGCTGCCTTCCTACATGCAAGTTTCAACGAGCTGCTGCTGCGGCCGTTGCGGATTTGCCAGCACTGCGGGATCAACTGGAGCAATTGGATTGGAGCAGCCTCGTCAAATTGACAGCAAACATTGCTGCCGTGGCGGCTGATCAGGTCAATCTGGGGTATGATTACGCAGCCCATCAAGCATGTAAAGACAAAGTGAACGAGTTGCGCGAGGCAGCCACCGTATACGCCCAACTTGCTGGCAAAGATGAGCTGCTTCAGCAGCTGGAACAGCAGCAACAGGAAAAGTCGGCGCGTTTGACTGCGGGGGAGCAGCGGCGGAATGCTCTGCAGCAGCAAGTGGACGAACTGGAGGCAGATTTGGCGCCGCTTCCAGAATTGGCGGCAAAAGCGGCCGACATCGATCGCTGGGCGCGGCTCAAGGATCAGATCTCGGCTGCTCGGGAGACTGTGGCCAACACTCAGGAACGAATCGCCGCCATCGATCGCGAGATTGCTGGCAAGGAGGAGCGGCAAGACGAGTATGTGCATGAACATGAAGCTCTCGTCCTTGAAACGCTGGAGTTTGATTCGCTGAGGGAGAAGTTGTTCGCTGTACAGGAGCTGCTCCAACAGCGTCGCCGGCATCTCTCGGCACTGGCCGAGCAGATTGGAGGGATCAAGGCGATGCTGGCCGCGCTCGACGCTGACCAGCAGGAACGCGACCGATTGGCCGCCGAGTTGGAGCCGAAGTCTGTCCGATGGACCCGATATCAGTCACTAATCAAGGCCTTCGGGCGCGATGGTATCCCTGCGCTCATCATCGAAAACGCCGTTCCGCAGCTTGAACGCATCGCTAACGAGATTCTTGGCCAAATGTCAAAGGGCAAGCATTATATCCGGTTTGAAACGCAACGAGAGCTTAAGAGCAAGGACGGAGTCGCCGAAACGCTAGATATCATGATCGGCGATTGGACTTCAGAGCGCCCATACGAGACATTCTCCGGTGGGGAGCAACTCCGCATTGATTATGCCATCCGTTTCGCACTGGCTGAGCTACTTGCCCAACGTGCCGGCAGCAAGGTTGAATGGCTAACAATCGACGAGGGGCTCGGCTCTCAGGATGCGGAGCACCGTGCGCTCGTGCTCGAATCTATCAAGTCAGTGTCTAGCCGATTTAAGAGAGTCCTGGTCATCACGCATATTGAAGACGCTCAGGCTGCTTTCGACCAAGTGATTCGATTTGATAACGCCGACGGCGGCGTGGAAGTGCAAGTAGCGTGAATGACGAGTTCGGCCGGCCGCTTCTACAGAGCATGATGGGCGATCGAATCTGGCGACTGATGCGCGTCGATCGTGAGGAATTTATGCGAGAAACACGTGCATACTTCGCCCGGGGATACCCTGGATGGACGGTGGTCCGGGTAAAGTACCCGATTGTGTTTTTGAGAGATGAAAGGGGGCGCGACCTTTGACAGAGCCTATACAACTTGAACTTTTCAATGATATCCCTGCCGAACAACCTTTAAATGGCTTTTATTATGAACGGAGCAGTGATACATTCGTTTCCTTCGTGCTAGGTCGGAGGCATTATGAGGAACCAGCGAAAGGTTGTCGTTATCCGAAAGAGTGGCAAGAACGGTTGAAGAAGGAGCGTGCAATTCTATGAAAAACGGTAAGCGACCAACTCGCAACCAAAAGTTGGCCATCCAATCGGCCGGCTGGAACCCAAACAACTGGTTGGTAGTGAAGAACTTGCCCGGTGAATTGCATCTAATTCATCGTCAGACAGGGACAAAGAAAGTAATATCAGCTTAAGGAGAGGAGGTGCGCCGATGGTATCAATGGTTAATCCGCAACCCGAGGATGCTCATATACGAATTAACAGCGAGATACATAGGGAGATTATCAAGAGGAAATTCACGCAGCGTCAGAGGGACATCATAGATTTTATCCTTACCCTAAGCTGGGGTTGTGGTAGTAAACCATCGGCGCTCATTCCTAAACTAAAGGATTTCGAGTTGTGTGGTGTAGGTAAGAATCATATCAAAAACGAACTCGAAATTCTGGAGTCAAAGAGGGTTATCTTTTGGGACAGGGAGATGAATTTGTTCCAGATTAACAAGCATTATGATCAATGGGAAATAGAGATTATTGGAAAGTATAACAAAGAAAAAATGAACGAATTGATCAGTTTAAACCTATCTAATAGAACATCGAATCTATCGAAAAAAGTTCCTGAAAAGGGAACTGATTTCCGAAAAACGGAACCTGAAAAAGTTCCCGATTCGGGAATTAAGTTCCCAAATAAGGAACCGGAAAGTTCCCGAAAAGGGAACTCAAAAGTTCCTAAAAAGGGAACCTCAAGGTCGAATAAACCCTTACGTATCAAGCGTTTCCGGCTCTCTAAAACAAGTATTAAAACAATTATTAAATATACTACTACAACAACTACAAGAGCGCGGTCGCCTGATGATTATTCTTTCGGAAACGTCTTCCGAGCCTACGAGGAAAATTTTATCGCCGGAGGTAAAGTGACTCAGTTTGATATTGATGAATTTTCGGCCTTGTTTGATGACTATGGTGGGGAATGGCTGTTGAAGGCGATGCGAGAGGCGTATCGTCAAGGGCCGGACAAACGAAACCTTGCATACGTGCATGGTGTGCTAAGGGGATACCAGGAACGCGGTGGTCCAGAATCCAATGGCACAATTACGGTCTCAGATCATTCTACCGGAGCTATGGGAGCCAAAAAGACCAGGCAACAGCGGGACTTAGAAGAACTAGATCGAATGAGGGAGGAAGCGTTGCAACGTGAAAGAGTCGGATGTTATTGACCTCTTGAAGGTCATCAGGCGGGCATATCCTACATTTGATTGCAGTGCCGAAAGCGTACGGCACCACTATAAATATCTGCGGGACTTTCCGTTTGGGGCAGCCCTTGAGAACGTGGAAAAACATATCATGACCGAGCGTTTCCCGCCGACCATCGCAGATATCCGGGGACGGCTCGGTGATCAGATGGAGAGCCAACGAAGCAAAGCAACTGCCGCTGAACATTTCGCTCGACTGGATGCTTGGGGGGCGAATAACACTCCGCCGCCGGAGGATTACTGGGAAAGCATCAAACGAAAATTGCGTGGTGAAGTGGGTGGAGTCGATGATTGATCGTGAATCGGTACTGCAGCATTTGGGAATAGAGAGACCGTTTGACTTGCAAGCGGAGCAGGCGGTACTTGGAGCGATCCTTTTGGACTCGGCTGTGTACGACGTAGCGGTGGACACCTTGCAAGGTGGAGAATTTGCCGACGATGGACATGCCCGGATATTTCGGGCAATGCGGCAACTGCGGGATGCAGAGCAACCGCTTGATCTGGTGACATTGACGGCACAACTCCAAGACAGCGAGGAACTTAATCGCATCGGCGGCGTTAGCTACTTGACCCAACTTGCTAACTCGGTCCCGACAACGGCCAATGTCTCTTATTACGCCGGGCGGGTACAAGAGATGTTCCTGCGGCGGCAAGCGGTGGACGTTGCGCTTAACTTGCTCCGCAATGCCGGCGAGGGCGAGGATGTACGCGAATTTGTGGCAATGGCCGAAACTGCCGTCAGCCGGCTGTCTGACCAGACGATCACGGTTAGAGAGTTTGCAGCAATCAAGCAAGTACTGATACAGGTCTGGGAAGAGGCAGAAGAGCGCTACAACGCCAAGGATACCAATCGGGGCGTGACCGGCATAGAATCAGGCTTTCCGGATCTTGACCGAATGACTGCTGGCTTCCAGCAGAGCGATCTAATTATCGTCGCGGCGCGGCCGTCGGTGGGGAAGACCGCTTTCGCCCTGAATATCGCCCAGAATGTAGGCATTCGTGAGAAAGAGACCGTAGCCATCTTCAGTCTGGAGATGTCAGCGACCCAACTCGTACAACGGATGATATGCGCTGAAGCAGAGATTGACGGCAGTCGTATGCGGACGGGTCGCTTCGAAGGGAATGATTGGGAGAAGATGTCAACTGCTGTTGGACTGCTGTCCGAGGCGGACATCCACATTGACGATACTCCAGGCATCACTGTCAATGAGATCCGCGCCAAGTGCCGTAAACTGAAAAAGGAACGCGGGCTTGGTCTGATCCTGATCGACTACCTGCAACTGATTCAGGGCAGCGGCCGCAGAGGTGCAAACCGGCAGGAGGAAGTATCTCAGATCTCCCGGACGCTTAAGCAGCTGGCTCGCGAATTGGAGGTTCCAGTTATCGCATTGTCCCAACTTAGCCGGGGAGTTGAGCAGCGCCAGGATAAGCGTCCGATGATGTCCGACCTACGGGAATCGGGATCGATTGAGCAGGATGCGGATATTGTCGCCTTCCTGTACCGGGACGATTACTACAACCAGGAGAGCGATAAAAAGAACATCATCGAGATCATCATCGCGAAGCAGCGGAACGGGCCGGTCGGAACTGTGGAACTGTCCTTCATGAAGCAATATAACAAGTTCGTAAGCCTTGATCGGAAGCATAAAGAGACGCCGTCGCCAACCAATGGAAAAACCATTGACATGTGGAGGAAAACGTCATGACGACACAAAGCGAACTGAGTTGGCATTTGGCCACACGAGTCCAGTTATACGTGATCGCTTGTGACGAAAAAGCGTCACTTGCAGACAGGATTTCAGCGGCCGCCGAACTGAAACGGAGAAATCGGCAGAAGTATTGCAGATTGAATTACCGGGAGAAAGTGGTGTATCCCAGGTGAGGATTTCTCAATACAAAAAAAATCGATCCTTTTTACCAAACGTCCATAGGTTATCTGATCAGAGACGGCCGTGGCACCATTCTGGGTGAGGTTTACGTGCTAAATCGGGGAAATATCGTTGCAACAAGAAGGAAAAACGGCCTTAGGTGTGAGAGGAGGAAAGCAAGATGATCAGTTTTACGGTGTATGGGGAACCGGTCGCACAAGGTCGACCAAAGTTTTCAACAGCGGGGGGGTTCGTCAAGGCATATGATCCCAAGAAATCTCGTGATTATAAAGATTTTGTCCGCCTGGCCGCCGTACAGCATGCACCGGATGCTTTGCTAGAAGGGCCCATAGGGATGATGCTTACGGTGTATCGCTCCACTCCGAAAAGCTTCAGCAAAAAGAAGGCTGAGGCGGCGGAAAGGGGAGAGATTCTCCCCACTTCAAAACCTGACGTGGACAATTATCTCAAGGGTGTGAAGGACTCTCTAAAAGGAGTGATTTGGAAGGATGATAGTCAAGTAGTTGATGCGTTTGCGAGAAAGCGATATAGTGCAAGGCCGCGTATCGAAGTAAAAATAAAGGAATTATCTTAAGGGGTGCGTGAAAAATGTCTTATACAGAGTTTAATCCGAACGTGAAAAAAGTGAATCTGAAACCGAAAGGCGAGGTCGAGATCGTCCTGACAACATCTCTTAGTGATCTCCGCGGCAGCGTTGAAACACTATCGGATATGATCGATCAAAAGGTTCGTGTAGCGTTGGAATCTGCAGTGGTGACATATAATGTCCAAATCAATGCCAGGACTCAAAAACCGATCCGGGAATATAAAGTGGATGAATCGGGAGTCGTGTCGGAAATTAAACCTGAAGGAGAACAAGTGGAGATGGATCTCAATCTGCCTAAAGAGAAGGTTCCGATTGAGGAAATTCCCGAAGAAATCGAGCGGAAGATTGTAGACGACTTTATCCTCAGCCTCTTGTCCCCTTCCTACGACGACCTCCCGTATCCCTTCTTTGACTGGGTTTCCAGGTTGGCAGACGGAGAGACCTATTCACGATTGGCGTCTGATTACGGGTTATCGTCCGGGCGAATCGTTGAATTAATCGATGAATACCGCTCACGAATCGCGCCGCTTGCTGCAAAGTGGAACGAGTGGCGGGAACAGAAGCAGGATGCCGAGACCAATATGGGCCAAGCGGCCAAGCCTGAGGTTAAATCCAAGTCGGCAAGCATTCAGGATGATGGCCAAAATGATATAGAAGTATCCGAAGAAGAGGTTGGACCCGAATCTGACAATCTGGATGACGATCTACCCGATTGGATGAAAGATGGCGAAAATGATGGTGTGATTGAATTCGAGGATACAGATAAAGCAGAACCAGCCGTTTCCGAAGCACCCGTTGAAGTAGACAAGGATGAACTTGAACAATTCATTTTGAATAAGAAGCCAGCTTTCGATGATATCCAGTTTGATTTTCCCTCTTTGTTGCAGCGGAAAAAGGCAGGCGAGACCTGGATGGAGATTGCTCATTCGGTCGGAGCTACATCAGGGCAGCTCTCAAGCAAGTGGAACCTGTACAAAAAACGGGTTCGGGATATCATGAAAGGGCCGGGAGCAGCGTAAGTTGCTTATCCCTTAAATAGAAGATCCCTCCCCTCAGTAGCTTGAGGGGAAGATTTTCTATATCCCTTTAACGGAACGTATGAACTCATTTGCTGAAGGGAGAAGGTATTCTTGCACACTCTTGAAAACATCGAATATAAAACGGCCGCAATTTTGTTTGGCGGCATCGGCGGGGAATCTGCCGGGCTGCTTCGTTCACAAGTGGAGTACGGCGGAAAAGTGTACCGTTTTCGGTTACTCTGCTCGATTGATAGTGATCCTGTCGCATGCCGAAATCATGACCTTATCACCGGGGAAAAGACGGCGGTGGTCATGGACTTGTTCAGACGCTGGCAGTATGTAGCATGGCACGGCCACAAGCCGCCAGAGGACTGGCGAGAGGTTACGCCGTGGGATATCTGGCTTGCGTTCAAGCAGCAAGTCCCGTTCTTCTTGTTTCTATCTCCACCGTGTAAGGGGCTGAGCGGGCTTCTGCCGCAGAAAAAATCCGAATCAGATAAATACCAGGCACTCAATTACCTGACCGTAAGTGGTTTGGAGATGGCGCTGCAGGCTTGTTTGGAATATGGCGGAAGTCTTCCTGCAATCATTCAACTCGAAAACGTTCCGCGAATTACATCCCGAGGGAAACCGCTGCTGCGGCAAATTAAGAAATTGCTGGTCAAATACGGGTACGCGGTCAGTATCAGGGCAGACCACAACCTCGGCGAGATCGGCGGGCTCGGCCAAAACCGAGTGCGTTTCCTGATCATGGCACGTCATGAAGCGCAAATCCCAAACGTGATCTATTACCCGGAACTCAAACCGCTGCGCAGCATCGGTGATGTAATCGGCCCGTTGCCGGCACCCGGAGACACGGAGGCCGGGGGACCGCTTCACCGCCTTCCTCGCCTCCAGTGGAAGACCTGGATGCGCCTGGCCCTGATACCCGCAGGCGGTGACTGGCGCGACCTGAACAAGGTGGACTGGCAAAACTTGCGCGTCACTCATGAGCCACGGCGCGGGGCATATGAGGTGGCTGACTGGCAGGAACCCAGCCGAGCGGTAACGAGCACGGCAGGACCGGGCCGCAGCAATGGTGTTACCGCGGTGTCGGACCCGCGCCTACAGATTGGCGGCGAAGGAAAGACCAACCTGCTCCGTATCCAGTCAGTAGATGAGCCTGCTGTTTGTGTAACCGGGGCCGCCGGGACACATCAGGGCGCTTCATGTATTGCGGACCCTACGCTTTCATACCGCCCGGGGCGTCATCCGGCGCAGTATCGGATTGTCCGAGTAGATGAAGTGGCGCCATGTGTGACCGGTTCGCGGCTTGGGAGCGGAGCGATCGCGGTGGCCGACCCTCGAATTAATACAAAGCTTCATCCTGATAGCTACGGCGTCCAGGATTGGGATGCAACAGCCAAAACCGTTCGATCGGCCAATCGCATTATGCAGGCAGCAGGAAGTATAAGCGATCCTCGTATCGCTGATCGTCCCGGACGCTACACTGATAAATTCCGGGTACAAGCCGACGGTGAGCCCGCCGCCACCGTAACAGGAACGACTGACGTACAAAGTGGTGCTCAATTGGTTGCTGACCCTCGTATTCAAAGCGCACCGCGCGCGGATACCATGGGGGTTCAGGACTGGAGTACAACGGCCAAGACCGTCACGGGCAGCATGGATGTGCATGCCGGCGCTGCCGCCGTCGCCGATCCGCGTATCCCGGCGGACAACGAACAAGGTGTATGGTTGATTATCGCCCAGGACGGAACATGGCACCGCCCGCTCACAACCTACGAGTTGGCAATGCTCCAAAGCTTCCCGACGCATTTGCCGGATGGAAGGCCATTCCAGCTTGAGGGATGCAGCGACGCAAAGGCTCGGGAATATATCGGGAATGCCGTTCCCCGGGACGCAGCGGAGGAAATGGGGAATGTAATCCTGTTGGCCGGAGCTCAAGCAGAAGCCGGGATCACCTTCGAAATGAGTTGGGATCCGGTATGGGTGGCTCCCATGGAAGACGAAGTGCCAGTTCGTGTGCATTAGGAGGATATCAAAAATGATCATACAAGGAAACTGCATTGAAGTTATGCCACAACTCGAGGCCGAATCCTTTCACACATGTGTGACTTCCCCCCCATATTGGGGGCTGCGGGATTACAGTCTGACCCAGACATACTGGCCAGAGGTGACGTATACGCCGATGCCAGGGCTGTCGCCCATGACCGTACCGGAGTGGACCGGTTGTCTTGGTCTAGAACCAACTCCTGAAATGTTTGTTGCTCATATGGTAAAGGTTTTCCGGGAAGTATGGCGTTTATTACGAAAGGATGGAACCCTATGGCTTAATTTCGGAGATAGTTATGCCGGCGCTCCTCGGAGGGACGAGGGATTTAATGAGAGATGGCATGGAAAGCATTATTTATCAGATAAACAAGGGGATACAGTTAGGCAAAGGCCTAAAAGAATATTGCCGTCAAACCTTAAATCTAAAGACCTTGTCGGCATCCCATGGCGTGTAGCCTTTGCGCTGCAAGCAGATGGTTGGTATCTCAGATCAGATATCATTTGGAACAAGCCTAACGCGATGCCAGAAAGCGTTAGGGACCGTCCTACTAAGGCTCATGAATACATCTTTCTGCTTTCTAAGTCAGAGAAATACTATTACGACAAAGACTCTATAAAAGAACCAATGGCCGAATCAAGTTTAGCTAGATTATCACAAAATATCGAGGCTCAACAAGGTTCGTATCGAGCAAATGGCGGAACAAAGACAAACGGGCCAATGAAAGCAGTGGGTAAGGCATATAGTTTTAGTCGGAAAGTAAACGAAGGAAAAGTGCCTGGGAAACCGGCTCAACATCGGGAAGAACGAGAAGACATCAAGTATTACGGATACCGTAATAAGAGATCGGTATGGAATGTGTGCACGGCCCAATTTTCAGAAGCGCATTTTGCCACATTTCCCGAAATATTGATTGAGCCGTGCATCTTAGCTGGTGCTCCGGTGGGGGGGCGGGTCCTTGATCCTTTCGGCGGATCCGGAACGACCTATAAAGTAGCACTGGAAAATAACCGGGAATGCACCATCATTGAATGGAATAGCTCATATGTTGAGATCGCAAAGAGACGTACTGCAATAATACAACCGATTTTAAATCTATGAAAAAGGTTGGTGGTCAAAGTTGGAAAGAGAGTACCCTTTGAAGGATGGAGGATCACTAATAAGGACCGAAGAAGGTGTTTTGTTTTGTCGAAGCAGTCCAGGGATGATTCCCCTACTGACTGATCCGGAAGTCGAAATTGACGATGTTCTGGAGTGTTATCGTGACGTATTAGACGAGAATCGTCGGCTACGGAAGGAAATCGCAAAATTGGAAGAAGAAAAAAGTTTTTTTCTCAAAGCATATATCGAAAAGATCATGCAAGAAAAATAAAAAAAGCCCCCGCACCTTGGCCGGACCGCGGGGGAAGAGTCTATTAGTATTCCTCTCAAACCAATATAGCACAAAAGGGGAATGAGGGGAATGGCGATGGTATGGGGGCAGTTTGAGCTTTTTTCGGAAGCAACAAGGCAAGAAATCCAGAAGACGAAATTCCTTCTCAAAAAATATACAAATATGATTGCTCTGATGCAAGATTACGAGCGGTTCGAGAAGGACCTAGCGCTGGTGGCCGTTGATGGAGAGGTAGGACGCCGGATAGATGCAGAAGACCATCATGCTGACAAAACGGCGAATGCCGTCATATTGACGGAAAAGCAGAAATGGGTATATGAGCAGTATTGTTTTTACACAAGTATGCTGCAGCGGGCTGCCGGTCTGATCCAGGATGAAGATGCAAAGAAAGCAGTTGAGTACCGGTTCTTCCAGGGATATAGTCGTAAGGAGACAATTCTATTTTTTCGGAGGGGGCTGAGCGATAGCACGATCGACCGAAGAATCGATGAAGGAATACTGTCAATTGCGAATACATTGAAACTGCTTGGGTTCTTCGAACGGCTGACCGAATTTTGACGAAAATGTGGGACATTTCGGGAAATGTTGAAGTCCGCCTGAGGAAAATAACATGTTATTATGGCATTGTGGAAATCGAGCGAGAATGAAACGCACGGCTGCTACTGCAGCGAATGAACCGGGGCGTACCTCTTCTCGCTTTATCTATTTATAGTAGGAAACATAACAACATCCGTCTAGCGGACCTTGAATTCGCAGACGGACTTTAAGTATTTCTCTCCATTTATGACGACAGCAATCTCCGAATGTCCCTGGATCGGGCCGCCGTAGTCGATTAATTGGCCCTGTTGCCAGACTTCGACTGACTTTCGGAAAAATATAGCGTTATCGAAATCAAATGGTGATTTTAGGGTGTAACCTTTCTCCAAGATAAAAACCTCCTTTTGGACTAATACTTTCGGCAGGGGTGCAGGAAAATCCTTCCTTGTGTCGAAGTGTGATGGAGTAGAAAGATTTTATGAATCCATCGAAGAATGGAAAGACAAATCACACCTTTGGGTACTGGAACCGAGAGCGATTTTCTTTGAAATTGGCTACAAACTAGGCGCGAATTTTGTAACATCAGATGATTTTATTGGGAATACAAAAGAGAGGGTTCTAGAGCTTCTAAATAATGAAAAAATTAATGAAGATTTTTTGGTGTGTGGTATGGTGAATGTTGTTACAGAAACATTAGAACGCATTATATACACCCAAGGAAGCTCAATCGTCAACAATGAAGAATCTATAAGAAGATCATCAGAGGTACAACAAAAGTATAATTTCGATGAAGAATCCAGGGAAGAAGCAGTTGATGCTTTCGAAAGAGTACTAACTAGGTTAAAAAGAACTGACTATTATCAACACGCTCAAATTAATTTAGATAACTGGAAAGAAATTGTTAGCCGTAATTTTTCAAGATCTAAAAGAAATGAGTGGGAGGACCAACAAGCGATAGAAGCATTTGGTAAATATAAAATTTAAAGTTATTAAGTTAAGCACCCTAACCGGTGCTTTTTCTCTGCTCTCACGGGCAATAAAAGCCCGTTTCAAGAACGTATGCTCCCGTAGTATATTTACAGGATGAAGTCCGTAGAAAGTCGGAACGGGGCCATTCTGGCGCTCTGGTGAAACATTAACGGCTTTGCCTGAGGGGGAAACCGACTCAACACAAAGGAGTGGAGGATGCTGCTGCAGACAATGATGGAATTGCCCGAGTACGGTCCTTGGCTTGTAACCCACAAAGGTGATCGTGCTTGCCGTCTTCTGGCCGATCGTCATTACTCCCGGCAAACCATCGGGAGTCCTCAATTCTGTCGGCCTGGTCGCAACCTTGTGTTGAGGACGGCTCCAGGTGATGCTGTTTGGGTCACATGGTCAGGTATCCGGGATGACGGGCTTCAAGCTTGGGAGTGCGCGATCTTCCGAAACGAGTCCAACCATCTTAGTAGCGACATGATCCGCGCCGCAGTTGAAGCCACATACATTGAATGGGGACAGCCTCCGCCAGACGGCATAATCACATATGTTGATCAATCGAAAGTTCGGAGTTCTAATCCGGGCTTTTGTTTTTTGAAAGCTGGCTTCCGGCGGATCGGACGGAGCAAGAGGCGGGGGCTGGTGTTGTTACAGTTCAAAGTCTGAAGGAAATCCCTTCCTTTTGTCGAAATATAATGAGAGGGAGGGATGGGCATGTATTTAAAACTGATTGACACCAAAAGTGATAGTGTAGGTTTTAGTAATAGACATGGACATATAACCGAACAGAAATATGAGTGTCCATGTGGAAAAGGCGTCGTAGCTTATGAAATTGATGACATTACAGGGTTTAAAAATTGGGACATTTATTGTGATTGTAAGAATTGTAGTGATAAATATCATTTTAAAAGAGGGGGTATAGCAGAAGAAAAATAGTTACAGTTTTTTAGAAGTTAGCACCATCTAGTGCTTTTTTTAAAAAGGAGCGATCACATGAACATTCAAACCATCCCAATAGATCACATCAATCCAGCAGTCTACAACCCCCGTGTCGATCTTCAGCCTGGCGATCCGGAGTACGAGAAACTGCGCCACAGCATTGAATCGTTCGGGTACGTAGAGCCGATCGTCTGGAACGAACGGACCGGCAATATGGTCGGCGGGCATCAACGCTTCAAGATCCTTGTCAAAGAGCTAGGGCACTCGGAGGTAGAGGTTTCCGTTGTTGACCTGAACCCGGAGCAGGAGCGTCTGCTTAACCTCGCGTTAAACAAGATCAGCGGGCGATGGGATGAGGATGCCTTGGCCATATTGCTCTCGGAACTGCAGGTGGTCGGGGCGGATTTGGAGCTTACCGGCTTCGATCAGGATGAGATAGGAGACCTAATCGCAGGGATGCCGGACGTACCGGACATAGAGCCGCAGGTGGTTGAGGATGATTTCGATGTTGGCCGGACTCTTGAACAGATCAAGGAGCCAGAGACGCGCCGCGGCGATGTCTGGCAGCTCGGGAGGCATCTTTTAGTGTGTGGCGATGCTACGGATCCGGAAGACGTCTCACGATTGATGGAAGGAGCCAAGGCTGCCCTTGTTGTCACTGATCCGCCGTACAATGTGGCCGTAGAGAGCGATTCGGAGCGGCTCGCTGCAGACGGACGCAGCAGTATAATGAACGATGACATGCCCGCAGAGGAATTTGCGGGCTTTTTGCATTCCGTTTTTAAGAACTATGTTGCAGCAATGGAACCCACCGCAGCAATCTATGTCTTCCATCCTTCTTCTTATCAGCGTGAATTCGAGGATGCCATGAACACAGCAGGCATCGTTGTCCGTTCACAGTGTGTCTGGGTGAAAAACGCCGCTTCCTTCGGTTGGTCGCAGTACCGCTGGCAGCATGAGCCGGTTTTCTACGGCCATATGCGCAGGCAGTCCCCTGCCTGGTACGGCGACCGCCGACAATCGACGGTATGGCGTTCGGGATTGCCGGCGGAAGAGCCCTTGCCAACAACGGTATGGGAAGTGTCCCGCGGAGACGTCACGAAATACGTCCACCCGACACAGAAGCCTCTCGAATTGCTGGCCATACCAATCGGCAACAGCAGCCAGCGCGGCGACTTGGTCGTCGATTTCTTCGGCGGTAGCGGCTCCACATTGATGACATGTGAACAGATGGGCAGGGCGTGCCGGACCATAGAGCTTGATCCAGTATTCTGTGATGTGATTAAAAAGCGGTACCAGCAAGCGACTGGTATCGAGCCAATTCTTATTCATCGGTCTGAAACAGCAGCATAAAAGAAAAAGGAGGACGCGGTAACGTCCTCCCCTTAGACCAGGGTATCCCCCGGCTGAGATAGCGGCCCGCCGCGCGCGGCATTTAGCTGACATCCGCTATCTCGCATTCCATCATATCGGAAAGCCGAGGGGAACGACAATGGGAACAACGAATAATGAAGATTTACTGCTGCAGCATGAGCTCGCGGTGATGGAAGGTATCTTGGAGTCTAAAGAACAGTATCGCAAGATCGTAAAAGCTGCTATTGCACGCTGGGTTAAAGACTTTCAAGCTGGCCACATTGAAATTAAGACGGTGGACGATCTGAAAAAGCTGATTGAAATAGATATAGAGTTACAGAAGGATGGATTGTAGTACACTCTGAACGTTATTTATGTATTGCAGATCCTTATCATAAAATCGGGGGCCGAATACAGACCTTCAATAATTGATAAGGAGTTGTAACGTATGGTACTAAAGCGTTTTGAAGAAGAAGGAATCTCAAGCAGAAAGTTAGGAGAACAGGTAAAGCGAGCTACTCTCTTAGAAAGTTTGACAAGCGAGTTAGAAAGAGCTGAAAAAGTCAGGTATACATACCCTGATTGGATAAGTCTAGGGAGTAAACCCGATATTCCTAACCAAGTTCTGAAACTTAAAAAAGGGTCCTAATGAGTCTTTTTCTTGTCGGAGGTGGTGGTATGTAGTGGCGAGAGAACGGAGCCCACAACGGGCAGAAGCCAAGAAAATGTGGCTGGACAGCGGCGGCAAGATGAAACTAAAGGACATTGCTGCCTCCCTCGGAATCGGCGAGACTCAGGTCCGCAAGTGGAAAAGTCAGGACCGCTGGGCTGACGATTTGAAAGGTAACGTTACCAATGAATCTAATAGTAACGTTACCAAACGAAGAGGAGCGCCGAAGGGCAACAAGAACGCTCTTGGCAATAAAGGTGGTGCCCCGAAAGGGAACCAGAACGCTAAGGGAAACCGCGGCGGTTCCGGCGGTCCTCCCGGTAATAAAAAGGCTGTTACAACCGGCGAGTATGAGACGATCTGGCTTGATGCTCTTGAGGAAGACGAGCAGGAGCTTGTTGACCTGATCGATACTGATCCGATCCAGCAAGCAGATGATGCGATTATGCTGCTATCTATCCGGGAGCGACGCATGCTGCAGAGGATCAGTAAGCTGATGAATGGGTTGACTGAAAAGCAGCGGCGTGTCCTAAATGAACTCAAGGCGATTAAGGATGTTATGACCGTTCACGATGAAAAGACTGGTGTTACTAAGACAATACCGGTTACTCGCACTGAAATGGTCGAATCCGAGATCGAAGAAACTGAATTCCGTGCGATTGACGATATCATCAAACTTGAAGAAGCGTTGACTCGTGTCCAGGACAAGAAGTTGAAGGCAATCGAACTTAAAAATAAGCTGGTGGCCATCGATGAGGAAAAACAGGTTCGGACGGCCATCTTACAGATTGAGCTACAGAAACTTCAGGGCGGGGCAGGGGCAACACAAAGTTGGACCGATGCACTGAAAGAAATTGCAGAGAAACGTCGAGCGAAGGTGGAGTCAAATGGGTAAGCCGTATAACGTCGTCGCCGACCTCGTTTCTCTCATTGACCTTTATTGGGATGATCCCCTTGCTTTTGTCCAGGACATGTTGGGGGTTGAGCCGGACGAATGGCAGGCTGCTGTTCTCCATGATATTGCTCATCATCCTTTAGTGAGTGTGCGGTCTGGCCAAGGTGTTGGTAAAACTTCATTGGAAGCTTGGGTAGTCGTCTGGTTCTTGTGCTGTCGTCCAAACCCAAAGGTTGTTTGTACTGCACCAACTAGGCAGCAGCTGCATGATGTGCTTTGGGCAGAGGTCGCTAAGTGGCTAGAGGGCTCGATGGTGAAGAATCTGCTCAAATGGACGAAAACCAAGATTTATATGATCGGCCATGAGGAGCGTTGGTTTGCAACAGCCCGGACCGCAACCAAGCCGGAGAATATGCAGGGCTTTCACGAGGACTACATGCTTTTCATTGTGGATGAAGCATCCGGCGTTGCGGATCAGATCATGGAAGCAATCGACGGTACGCTGTCTGGTCCAGAAAACAAACTATTGATGTGCGGAAACCCGACTCGAACGAACGGGTATTTTTATCGTTCGCATCATCAAAACAGGGGAGACTTCAAGACTCACAAGGTTTCGTCACGTGACAGCAAGCGAACCAATCGTAAAAACATTGAGCGTCTTGAAAAGCAATATGGTAAGGACAGCGATGTTGTTCGCGTCCGGGTGGATGGGGAGTTTCCCCGCGCTGAGCCGGACACCTTCATCCCCTTGGAATTGGCCGAGGCGGCCGCTATGCGGGAAGTATACCAACAGGAAGACGGGAGTCTTAATATCCCGGAAGCGGCGCCTCTTGAGATTGGCGTCGACGTAGCCCGTTTTGGTGACGACGAAACCGTCATTGTGCCTCGAGTCGGCCTTCTGGTTCCGCTTATCAGGACATATACCAAAAAGGATACCATGGAGACGGCCGGGTGGGTCATTAACTTAGCAAAGGAGCTCATGCTGACTTACGGACGCCCGCGCTGCACCATTAAGATTGACGATGACGGCGTCGGTGGTGGGGTGACTGACCGAGTACGGGAAGTGGTTCGTGAAGAAGGGTTGTACATCGACGTGATCGACTGTCACAACGGCGGCAAGGCTGACGACCCCGACCACTATGATAATTGGGGGACTGAAGCCTGGGCGAATGTCCGGGACTTGCTGCAGGCTGGGGACATTCAGATACCTAATGATGAGGATCTGATCGCCCAACTTTCAACCCGGAAGTACACGGTCACAAGCAAAGGACGTATTATTCTTGAATCAAAAAAAGACATGAAAAAGCGGGGACTTCGATCACCTGACCGGGCGGACGCGCTTGTTTTGGCGTTTGCGAAAACCGGAATGGTTGTCGATCCGATAGCCGCAGCTCTGTTGAGAGGAGGGAAACTTTATGGCTAGTTGGTGGACCCGTGCGGTTGGTGAAATGTCTCGACTGCGAAACGGGTTATCTGGATTGTGGGGTCTTGTTACCGGCAGTATAGGCGTAACGTATACGCTTGACTCAACACGCGTCGACTATAAAAAAGCACGGGCTCTATATGATAATACGGAGGAGAATTACAAGCTTGGAGCTGGCTTTGCAAAGAAAATTGTAAATGCGACCGTAGGATTTATGGGTATTCCGGAGATAAACAGCGTGGACGAAGAGGCCAAAGACCGATTACAGAAGTTTTTCAAGAAGAACCATTCCAAGGTCCAACGTACACAGATAAATGCGATCAAAGAGGCAGACTGCTTCGTTTGGCTTACGCGGGAGGACAACCCTTCTCTACTTTACCCAGAAGAGAATAAGCGTCTAGTTTATAACATCATCCCACCAGAACAAGTCAAGAAAATCAACCGAGACCCTCTCACCGGGGAACCGCTAGAGTATATCCTTGAATCTACCCATACATGGGTAGATGAGAGTGGAGCGAATCGGAAGGCAACCATTAAGCAACGCATAAGCGCGGAGCGACGCATAATTGAGGTTGAAGGCGATCCCCCTCCTGGCCTAGAGGCTGGAGAGACATTGAATCCGTGGGGATTCATACCTATCGTTCACTTTAAAAATGAAGGAGACGAGACAACTGAGTTCGGCAAGAGCGATCTAGAGTCTGTTGAACCGTTCTTGAAGGCTTATCATGACGTTTTTCTCCATGCGATTCAGGGCTCTAAGATGCACAGTACGCCGCGGTTGAAGCTAAAACTCAAAGATGTGGCCGCGTTTCTGAGGAATAACTTCGGAGTTAACGACCCCGCTGAGTTTGCAAAAAAGGGAGGCACTCTCAAACTTGAGGGTCATGAAATGTTGATATTTCAGGAGAGTGAGGATGCAGCGTTTATCGAGGCGAAGTCCGCTACAGGTGATGCTACCGCATTGCTGGAGTTCATCTTCTACTGCATCATATCCGCATCAGAGACGCCGGAGTTTGTTTTTGGTGTGCATACTCCGTCGTCACTTGCTTCGACCAAGGAGCAGATGCCTGTGTTTATCCAAAAGATTGAGCGTAAGCGGCAGATGTTCGCGGATTCTTGGAAATTGCTTTGTCGTATGGTCCTATCTATGATTTCTCAGTCGGAAAACGTATCGTTTTCAACTTTTGAGACTGAACTGATTTGGGAGAATATAGACCCTCGTGATTCGAAGGACGCTGCCGAGGAATTGAAACTGATAGTCGAAGCACTCGACAAAGCAGTGAGTGGGCAACTCATGTCAATGGAAGCAGCCGTGGAGTATCTGAAATACTGGATCGATACCATCCGTGATTTCGAATCGGACGATCCAGAAGTGGCAGGTGAAAAGGATCGAATATTGCAGACTTCTATATTCCGAGCGCGCCTTGAAGATGCGTCGTATCTTGACGCTGAAAAAAACGAGTTGGATAAGGCGGGATAGGGTATGAGTAAAATTGCTTTTGCCTCCGCTCAGGAGATGCTGCGGCAATTAAAGCTGACCGTCGGACCATATTTTCAGTGGGCATTATCGGCTCGAAAAAAATACATCGAGCTTCGCCTCAGACAGGACCAAGAGGTCCGTGGGATTTATATACGGGCTACCGACAAACTGGCGAAGGAAATTCGGAGTTTGAAACGCCAAGGTTACGGCAGTCAGATGAACATCCGATATCTGACGGCGCTGGAGCAGTCTCTTAGGGATAATGGCATTGCAGATTCTTTAATGAAGGTAATGCCTGTGTATTTGGGTAGGGCTATTGAAGCGGGCTCCAGCTATTCATATGAGGTGACTCTATCGCAGATCAGCAGAACGAAGCTTGCAAAGGAACCTGTCCAGAAGGCGTTTGCTAGAGCCAATAAACAAGCGGTCGAAACATGCTGGGCACGGACCCATAATGGCTTGCATCTGTCTGACCGTATCTGGAAGCATGATCAAAAGTATCGTATGGCCATGAGTGAGATCATCCAGGATGGTGTTGCTACAGGGGAGGACCCGGTAGCAACTGCGCGGCAGCTTGAACAGTACGTACGCCGAGGGAAGAAGACACTGGCCGCCGAGTATCCTGAGATGATGGAGCGAATGGGGAACCGGATACCGCAAGATATCTCATATGAAGCCCTTCGGCTTGTCCGGACGGAAACAGCGGCCGCCTTTGGTGAGGGAACAATCGCAGCGGCAAGCGTCTCGCCATCATATACAGGAATGCGCTGGCTGCTCTCCAAAAACTCAGACCCCTGCCATATTTGCAAAGGATTGGCTGAAGCTAATCACGGCCTCGGCAAGGGTGTCTATCCTCCAAGCGATGAACCTCCGATGCCAGCACATCCTAACTGTATGTGCACGCTTGTTTCGGTCCATGAGGACACAGATGCCTTTATAGATCGCTTGAACTCATGGATTAAGGATCCTGCATCGCAACCCGATTTGGAAAACTGGTATCAGAACGTATATTCCAAAGTGGCATAGCATCATCCTTTTCTTGCAAGATATGATAGTTTCAAAGGAGGGATGCACATGTCAGGGGGCATTGAAATCGAATTCCCGTTGATTCCGACCGAGGAAGAACTCCGAGAGATGCGTAAGGAGCAGACCAGGGAAAAGCTGCAGCTACTCGATGGCGGCAAAAATTCAACCGAAAACGATAAAGATTAGGCGCCTTTTAGGGCGTCTTTTCTTTTGTCCGAAGGGAGTGATGTAATTGCAGGAAGTTATTTTAACCGAGGAGGAGCTCCGCACCAAATGTGCAGAGTGGCAGAAGATCCTCAGGCTGCAGGATTGGATTGTTGTGACGGGGATTAAGAGGGGTCGTGATATGACGTTGCAAGGAGTTTGCGGTGAATGTTCGTGGCAATTACAAAAGCGCATGGCTGCAATTAACGTGCTTGATCCGGTCGACTATCCACCTGATCTTATTGAGCCACACGACATGGAATTGACGTTGGTGCATGAACTGGTTCATCTTCACTTTGCTTCGCTCCAAACTCCTAACGAGGATAACACAGCTGAGGAGCAAGCAATCGAAGCGATCAGCCGAGGATTAATCACCTTGGCACGGAGAGGGGGTGAACGTGAAAAATGAGAGGCACACTGATTTATGGGGAGATGGCTGCAGAGGGTAGCAACCTTTTTCGTTTGTTTGCAGGCGTTAGCGGTGAAATGAGCGTGAATGATATTCCTCCAGCTCCTGGAGTGGACGTTGATTTGCTCAAACAGGGCGATGCTGACCCACTCGAGGTTGTTGTGGAGGTACCGGTCGGCAAGTCGAAGCGAGGCTGGAACTATACGCATAAGGCGCTGAAGGATATCGTTGACGCGGTCAACACCCGGACGCTGGCAGGATTCAAGGGTCACCAGAGACCGGAGGACGTATCAAATCAATTTATTGACCCGGCCACACACTGGATCGGGGCGAAGATGACCGAGACAGCGGCGTACTTTCGAGGCATCGTGGACAAGAAGGAAGAAGATTTGAAACGCTGGATTAAGGGCAAGCGCATTAAACAAGTGAGCATTTACGGACGCCCCACGCTAAAAAGCGTTTCCGGCGAGACGCAGGTCGTTGGCTATGATCCGCTAAGCATCGATTGGACGCCGCTTGATCGTATGGGGATGCCGACACGCATTGTCGCTGCGAGCGGGGAAATGTGGGATTTAGACGGGGCTGGCCCCGAGGGAGAAATGAGAGGAGATGATGAGCAATTGGAATGGGCACAATTGATTTCTGAATTGAAGAAACGTTATGAGAATAAGACGATTACAGTTGGAATGCTTGCCGGTGAGATGGGGCTGTCTAATGACCAAGTAATCGCTGAGTTGACTCCGGAATTTTCCAAGGAGGTACAACGTGCGTTGGAGATCAGCACAAAGGCTACTGAAATTCTGGGAGTCAGTGGTGAAATGGACATTGAGGCGCTGTTCAAATCGCTCAAGGAGGCGGCCGACAAAGAGGCAGGTGCTGGCCGCGACAAGATCGTCGGCGAAATGATGGAAAGCAAGGTGACGTCCGAGGCTGTCCGCAAAGAGTTGACGAATCCAGAGACGACGCTAGGTAAGTTGTGGTCCTACCATGCACGCGGCATTGCTGCTGATGCAACCAAGGAGCAAATCGCTGGCGAGATGGACACTTTCCTAGCCGATCCCGTTGTAAAAGGAATGGTTGATGCTATTCACACTGACAGGCCTGCCGGGACTGGCGGGGGCGGAGGTAGTAATGCGGATACCCCGAAAAACTTGCGAGTTAAGCGGGCATCAATTTAAAATCTATTAATTTCAAGGAGGGATTCAAATGGCTTACAAAGGTCAACCGGTGCCCAGCACCGTACATCATTCTTACCGTGCAAAGGTTAGTGACGGCAAATCAGTTCGTGTTACCGTACCCGAGAAAACAGAGATCAACGCACAGCAGTTTTACCTGTTCGGGGGCTTCTTCGGCGCGGCAATGGAGTCGGTCACTACCGGACCGGGCGAGACGGGTGAAGTCATCCTGAACATCGAACAGGCTGAGTTTGAGACCGACCAGATCGTTACGACCGACGCATTTGCCGCAGGTGATACGGTCTACTGGAATGGTAGCAAATTGACAACGAAGGCAGAGTCCGGTGGGGAATCTCCTACGCCATATCGTGTTGTCGGTCGGGTAACAGCTCCAAAAGACAGTAAAAACGTAATTTGGTTCCTATTGGGACCGCAAGTATAAGGAGGCTGATAATCAATGGCAAGAGTACACAGTATTGAGACACTGAAAGAAAAGCGCCGGCAGGGGACCGTTGAAACAGCGGTTCCTTTTTTGTTGAATGGACGTCAGGAAGTAGTCACCAAGAAGATCGTAAACGGCGAGATGGAGACCTATGAGCTCGACAAGCCGATCGGTGAGATGCTTACATCTGAAAACAGCAGGAAGGAACTGCTGCAGAAGGTTGTGCTTGACGTTGAGCTGGGGAAAGAAGAAGTTCCGACCCTATACGGTCCGATCTATGAAACGATGAACGATCCGAATTTTCCAAAGGAATTCGAAGCAAAGTGGGCACAGTACGGAACCGTTATCTTTTTAGAACACCTCGAGGGTGAAGAGGTCAAGTTTGGAAGCTTACAAGCGGAGCAGGGTCCTATCGCCAGAATCAAAGGATATACCGCAGGCTTCGAGTACACGAAGGAAATGGAGCTTTTCAACCAAACGTTCAATTTTGAATTGATGAACAAAGCATTTGGTGAGGCTCATAATGCATTGCTAAACCATTTGCACCTTGGACCAATCATCAAGTACAGCTATAAGGCGGCCAATAAAACGGCGCCTGTATACGTGGACGAACTTGGCAAAACGCTTGCGAGTGCAACTGGCTCCCATTTCATCCTCAGTATGCGGGAGACGTTGCGAACTGCTCTGAAGGATGCACGGACGGCGAAACGTCCGGGTACCATTCTATTGGCAAATCCGGCTGATAAGGAAGACATTGACGATGCACTGTCCAGCTTCACGATTCAAGCGACCCCATACAGAGCTTTGGCTGGCATTACAGATATCATTTATTACGATGGATGGGAAGCGGAAGTCAGCAAGAAGTCGTATACCTATCCGGGTGTTCCTGCAGGAAAGGCTTACCTTATCCGTCCGAAACGAGGATTCAAGGAGCTCGTCAAGCAGGCGCTGCAAATCCAAGCAACTATCGGTGATCTAACAAGACTTGTCGAAGCTCAGATCGTCGGCGACGTATGGCGCGGAGTGTTCGCTGCTATAGAAGAAAACGTCCAGGAGATCACATTCCCGGGTAAAGCCTAAGGCGGTGATTTGAATGGAGCCAACCAATGCACTTCGGAGTCGGTTGCGAAAACTGTTAAATGAGGTTATCCCAAACGGCGGTACCGAAGCAGATACGAACTTTCTGGACTCTGAGATTGACTTGCTACTTGAGGAAGCGGACACTCTCTACGGTGCCGCTTCATTAGGTTGGATGGAAAAGGCCGGGCTCCTGCAGGGCGACATTGAGGGCTACAGTAGCGGTACGGAGAAATACGACCTGACATCATTAAAAGATCGGCTCAGTCATGCGCTTGCTATGGCAAAACAGTATTCCGATATGGAGGCTGCTGCAGCTGGTAAGGATTCATCAGGCTTTATGATCCGTGTCTGTCCGCCGGAGGTGCTGTGATGGTAGTAACGGACTTTGTTGCGATTCGTCGGCGACACATTGCCTGGAACATTGCACAGAACCCGACGGCGATCACCATCCATCGCAAGGAGAAGATCCGGAAGGGTGGCGGGTATGATGAAGTCGAGTCAGACTTGTCGCCCGTTACCGTCCGGATTTTTGTTTCTCGATCTCAGATACCGCAGGCGGTTTCCAATTTAGCCGGCACGAAACAGACGGATAAGATGTACAGCCTGCTGGCGGACGATCATGCTGACATCAAGGCAGGTCCGACGGTTACGGACCGGTTTTCGGCAATGGGGGAAACATTTGAAGTCATATCGGTTCAGCCGCAGGTCGTGCAGGGTGTGATTGTCGGATACCAAGCTGATTTGGAGAGGGTGAAATGATATGGGCGGATTTGGACAAGGCGCTATTGATTACATGAAGTGCAAGCAGGCCGGAACGTTTGCTCTAATTGAGAATTTGAGTCGGCAGGCTGAAGGCGACATGAAACTAGCGGCACCTTGGAATGATCGGACGGCCACGGCCAGAAGGGCGCTTCATTCTGGTGCCGAGAATGCCGGGGAAAATACGATCCGGATGTACCTTGCCCATGGAGTCCGTTACGGTGGCATTCTCGAGACTGGTTCAAAGCCTCATATTATCCGACCGAAAAACAAAAAGGCTTTGTATTGGAAGGGCGCAGCGCATCCAGTCAAAGCGGTTAAGCACCCCGGGACGAAGCCGCGGGCAGTTGTTGAACCAACGGCTAAGAAATATAAGGTCAAGATACGCGACACTCTTGTGAAATGGTGGAATATGCCATGAGGAATACCATTCGAGAAAGACTACTCGCTTCCGTTCCGGAGCTGAAGGACGTCTTCGAACCGCATGCCGCGGAAGCAAGCAGTTTGAAGCCGTATGCCGTGGTATTGCAGGGCGAGGACGGTGACGAGTCGCCTTGGGCGGGTTTCCGGCGGATCGTCGAGATTTGGCCATACGTGTCCCGTTCGACTTTTGGGAAAGTGGATGAGCTGGAAAAGAAGATCATTGCCGCCCTGGACAAGCAAATGCTGACTTCGGAGACGGGAGAGGTATTTTCTTGTGTTTATTTGGGTTCTGCCGGCCAGGACGTGGTCGACGAGGAATGGGACGCCATCACCCGCGGCATTCAATTCGCGGTAATGGCACTGCAGCCGGTTGGAACCGACGGGCAAATCACGAGTGACCCGTGGGTTCCGGCTTTGGCAGCCTGGACGGTCGGCGTGATGGGGAACGAATGGAACGTGTACAACGGGTATTGGCCGCTTGGTTATGCTCGGCCTGCGGTGATGTGGCGGGCGACCGGGATCGATGTTGAGGTGAATGGGTTGGCATCTTACACGGTGACAAAACGATTCACAACTCATGTACTCGGAAATCGGCAGCACCCCGAGCATAAGGGGGTCAATTCCTTGGTTGCTCAACTCGGGAGCTCGGTTAAGATTCCGTTTGATCTTACAGATAGGCGTTATCTTACCGTAAGTGATGCTAGGGCCAATGTGGGAGCTGACGCGATTCGGGAGGGGCAGATTACAGTGACTTTGTCCCGTCGAATAGCGCGACCACAGGATGAAATGTCGTTGATCATGTCGGTGAATTACAAATCAAATATCAAGTAGGTGATGTGAATGGCTGAGAAGCCGGACAAGAAACAGCAGCTTACTGAGAACTCAACAACAATTCCACGTTACCCCGTTGAGGAGCTTGCGGCCAATGCCGAGGATCTTTTTGCTGTTCGCCCCGAAGTGCTTGTGGGGGCGCTGTACGGTAATGGTCAAGCAGAACTGACGATCGATGAGGTCAAACGGTTGATCGATCAATTCTTGAAAAGGAAGGTGAACTAAGTGGCAGGAGGAAATTGGAGTCCGACGGATATGCCGGTGTTACCCGGTTTTTATATGAATTTCATGGCGGCAGCTACTGCGTCCATACAACAGGGAGCACGGGGCACCGTGGTTGTTCCCGTGAAGGCTCACTGGGGACCGGTCCGGGAATTCGTTGAGATCACGAGTGAGTCCAGAATTAGAGATATGTATACAGACGATGAGTCGGGCGGCGCAACAGCGTATACCACTCTACGCTTCGCGCTGATGGGCGGAGCTCAGAAAGTACTGGCGTATAGACTGGCCGCTGATACTGCAGCTACAGCAACGCTCACTTTACAAGGCGACTCGAGCACGGATGTACTTAAATTGGAAGCCAGATACCCAGGGGCGCGTGGGAACAATTTCAAAATCACTGTCCAGACAAGTCTTGTGGACAGCACGAAAAAGGACATTAAGCTTTACGATGGCACAACTCTGCTTCGGACGTTTACGTTCGCGGAGAACAAAGCTGCTGAAGTCATTAATGGGGACAGCGAAAACAAGTGGATCGTAGCTACGAAAATGGCTGACGGCGTCCTTGCGGATGTTTCCAGTGTACCGATGATTGGGGGCGACTCTGGCATAACCGGTGTCACGAATGCCGACTATATGGCTGCTTTAGATGCAATCGAAGCGCAGGAGTTCAATGTTACGACTCTGGACGGGATATCAGAAGCAGCTTTGCGAGCGAGCGTTGTCTCGTGGGTATCTCGCGTGAGGGATGCAGGAAAAGGCATAGTTGCTGTGCTTGGTGGATCAACTGCTGACGATACTGCTGCAGATGCGGTAACAAAAGCGATCAATAAGAGTGCGCAAGTGAACCATGAGGGCATTGTCAATGTCGGTACTGGCGCTGTTTTAAATGGAGTGCGATATAGTTCTGCTCAAGTGGCCGCCTTCGTCGCCGGTTTGATTGCAGGTACGCCACTGAGTGCTGCCACGACATATGCAGGTACACCGTTTGAGGATGTGACTCGTCGGTGGACCCGTACCGAGCAGGAGCAAGCGGTTCGGAATGGAGTATTCTTACTCATTCACGATGGTCGCCAGGTGAAGGTGTTACGCGGCGTCAACAGTCTGATTAGTTTGCGCCAAGGGCAGAGTAACGCATGGAAGAAGATCCGGACAATCAGCGTCATGGATTCGGTCAACCTTGATCTTCAGCGGACGGCTGAAGACTCGTATATCGGTAAAGTGAACAATACTGAGGAGGGTCGTCTGGCATTGATCGGTGCTTGTAAAGAGTATTTGCGAACGCTGGCTAACGCTGGTGTGATTGAGTCCACTGGATATGATGTTTACTTGGATCCGGACTATCCGAACCCGGATCCCGATCAAGTTTTCTTGAAATGGGAAGCACGCCTAACAGATGTGATGGAACAAATTTTCGGTACATTCATTGTGAAATAACGGAGGTGAACACATATGCTTGATCCTACTCGTGTTAGTCTTGGTACGTATGCAAAAGCTTACATTAATGGTGTTTGGCAAACGAACATAAACCATCTTGAAGCCACCGTCGAAATCGATAAGCGAGAATTAAATCTCGTCGGGTATGACTGGGTGCAGTTTAAGAAGGGTGCTCGTCGCGGATCTGGAACGATCAGTGGATACAAAGTTACATCTGATATGATCCGCCGTGGTTTCACTAAGTTTGAGATCATCACAACTCTGGATGATCCGGAAGCGTATGGATTTGAACGAGTGCGCTTAATGCGTTGCATGCCTGATTCTATACAACTAGCAAACTGGACGGCTGGTGAAGAAGTCATGGAAGAAACCCCGTTTACTTTTGAGGGTTTCGAGTTGATCGACCCTATAATCGCAAATTAAATTTACTCACTGGAGGAATGTGAAAATGAAGAAAAACGTTGAAGAATACTCCGAAGATCAAATACTGGATATGCTGCTTGAAACAGCCGAAAACTTACCGCAGGCAACGGTATACATTGAACGGCTGGACATGAAGCTGACTTTACGCGGGCTGACATCTGGTAAGGTAGATAGCTTGAAAGAACAATGCGTAACAAGGAAAAAGGTTGGAGGCCGGCTGGAGGAGAAGTTCGATAATGAGCTCTTCAGCGCACTAATCATTTCTAATGCTACTGCAAATATTGAAGTTAAGGGACTCAAATTAAATGGTTGGGGAGATCCGCGTTTAGTTTCTCGTCTAAAGGTATCGGGAGGCGAGCAAGTGGTTCGTCGCATGCTGTTGGCTGGCGAGTTGGACGCCGTCGGAGATAAGGTCCTTGAGCTCTCCGGGTGGGGAGTAGAAATTGAAGACATAAAAAACTAATAGGCTCCGGGGGAACGATGACGGCGCTGTACCACATGTGGGTGCAGCACCATCTGAGGCCCGGAGCTTTTTGGTCTTTGCCCCGGGGAGAAAGAACACTATTGCTAGCATTTACCGAAAAAGAGATAGAGTCATTGCCTAAGCCCAAACCGAAGGGAGGGCGGAAACGTGGCAGAACAGGAGTTTTATAGGCTCGATTTAGTTATTGGCACGGATGGCGTTGAAGGCGCAGAGAAGCAGCTCAAGGCAATGGACAAGATGCTGGAGCATACTGAGCGTCGTGCAGCTGCATTAGGCAAATCAAAAATTAATCCCAAGGCAACTTTGAAAGACAAAGTATCAAGCATTGTCCAACAGATCACGGGAAAGATTAGGCGACTTAATCAAACTAATGCAAAGCCTACAGCCACATTGCGTGATCGGGTGTCTGGCCCTGCCCAGAAAATTAGGTCATTTATGACAAGCCTATCGCGAGCCCCCTATACGGTTGTTATCCAGGCCAAGGACATGGTCACCGGAACGATCAAAAAAATCACAGGCATGTTAACGAGTCCACTTGCGGCACTAGGCGTAGGTGGAGGGATAGCAGGGACCACCGCATTTGGCTTGAATATTGTCATGGGCCGACAATCTACTACAACGGCTTTTGACGTCCTCCTCGGCAGCATAGAAGCTGCAGAAGAACGAATGGAAGAACTCATCGCGTTTGCCGGACGAACCCCATATAAGCGGGACGAAATCTTTCAGTCGAGCCGGATTTTGGAGGTTTTTACGAAGGGGAAACTCTCTGTCGGTGAGGAATTGACTCGTATCGGGGATATCGCGGCCGGTACGCAGAATGAATTCGCGGACGTTGCCCTTTGGATGGGACGATTGTACGATGCAATGCAATCCGGCAGGCCGGTTGGAGCCATGACATCTCGGCTGCAAGAGATGGGAGCAATATCCGGGGACGCAAGAGCACGTATCGAAGCTCTATCTGAGCTTGGTGTAGACATTTCAAGGGCATGGCCACTCGCTACTAAGGAGTTCGCGCGTTTTGACGGAATGATGGAGAAGATGAGCGGTAACTTGCAAAACCTTCTCCTTGGCACAAAGACATTCTTCACTGAGAATGTCTTTTTTCGATGGGGAAAAGGTGTATCCGATGCGATCACTCCTGCGCTCAAACGATTCCGCGAATGGCGTTCAGAGAACAAAGAGACTGTCGCAAAGATCGGTCAGTGGTTCGAGGAGCTCGGAAAGAACATTGGGACCTCATTTGTAAACAAGATCGAAGGCATGACGACGGCCATTAGTCAGTTGAGGAAGAATCCCGAGTTCCAGAATGCAGATTTTTGGGGAAAACTCAAAATCGCATGGGACGAGCTGGTCACTAAGCCTTTTTCGGAATGGTGGGCCAGTGGTGGCGAGCAGAGGCTTAGGGAGATCACTTCGAGAATCGGAGAGGTGCTCGGTGGTGGAGCAAAGGGTTTGATTATGGGCGGTCTTAGTTTGTTCGTCAAGGACGATGATATCAAGGATCCGAATCCGTATGTCCAGGCTGGGAAAACAGCGGGCAAGGCTTTCTTTGAATCTTTTATAGAAGCTTTTGATGCAAAAGCGATAGCGAATAAGGCTGCTGAGGCTTTTAAAAATATCCAGCCGACTTGGTTAGGTGGAGAATCAAGTGGTATGGGAAGTATCGCAGCCTTGTTGTTTGATGTGTGGCTGGCATCTAAAATATATAAAATGGGGAAGAAACCCGCTAAATTTGGTAAAGGCATCTGGGATTGGATGAAAGGGATGTTAGGCAAATCCAAAAATGCGGGATCGCCTGATAGTAGAATTCCGAGTGGGAGGAGGGGGGCTCCTGGCGAAAAGACAAGTACCGCTCCTAGAGGAGGGTCAACAACCCCCACTAACTCGAAACCACCTGTTCAGGCAAATCCTAGAAGCCCTAATGACCCTAACTTGTGGAGAAGGTATCAGACACCAACGAAATGGGCTAAGCCGCCGAAACCAAGTTCATCTCCTGCCAACCCAATGGCTAACAGAAAATGGATTGGAAAATATCCTAAGTGGATCAGGGGGTTCGGACTTCCACTTGCCATAGGAAATATGCTGATGTCTTCATATGAAACAAGCGAGAAACTTCAGCAAAACCGCGCCCAAAGAGCGCAAGAGTTTTCGGAAATTTATAAAGACAATCCCGCGATGCTGCAATGGGGCGCAAAGCCGACGCATGAGAGAATGTCCGTGGTAAATGGAATTAATCAGCCAACCGAGAAAATACGTGATGTGAACATATCGGTATTGTTGGGTACAGAAACACAAGGGCTTTTACAAAGGGTGATGAATTTTCAACAGGAGAAAGTCGAAAAGACTTGGTACGATCAGACACTCTCCCTTGGAGGAATAAATCTAAAAAAGGCGGTTCAGAAGAATCCTACGGTGCAGATATCTGATCAGCAAGTAGATCAAATATCCAGCCTGCTGAAAAATATAAAAAATGAAGTGAAGAATGAGTATCAGATCAACATCCCGGTGGGTGCGGTGCAACTGAATGTGAAAGAAGAGATGGACTATGAAGAAGTCTCTAACCAAATAGGAGGAAGAGTAGCAAGGGCCCTAACGGACCAATTAAAGCGGGCCATGGAAAATAGGAACTGACCATTGCACGTATAAATCCTACATGCTACACTTAGAATAGTAAAAGGAGCCGGCTGGCACCGGCTCCAGTACAATAGCCGCTTTTAAGGGCGGTAGGCTTTTCAAAGCTTACACGGCAGAAATAGACCGCATACCTTTGCATGGGGCGGTCTATTTCTTTTTGTTCGCATATATCAGCAGCGTAATAACCAGAGTTATCAACGCGATTATCCAGATTCCAAACTGGAACATTACGGATAGCGCTTCGTATACGCTCACGGGCATCACCTCCCTTCCGGGAGTTAGCCGACCGCCCTATCAAGCCATACAATTGTACAAGCCATATTATACCATGAGAGGCGCACTCCATCGAGAGCTGCGCCTTTTTTGTTGGTGGTGATCAAGTGGATTTTTATATTATTGATCCGGCAGGCGGTCAGCTTCGGCTACCGGTAAATCCGGAAGAAGTCATTTGCCCCGGAGCTAAAAAGATCGAAACGGTTTCTATCGTCAATATTGGTGACATCGACTTTCCAAATGGTGATGAGCGATCGGGAGTTTCTTTTTCTTCCTTTTTTCCGGCTGAATATGATCCATCCTATTGCCGGTATCCCGATATTCCGGATCCTAACGAGGCGATGGCCATGTTAATAAATTGGAGGATAAAGCGGGCTCCCATACAATTGCTTATCACGCATACCTATGTCAACATCACTGCACTGCTCACTAGAACGGAATACCGCTACGTTGGGGGAGAAACCGGTGACATTCAGTACGAGGTAGAGTTTAGGCAGTGGCGTGAAGTGAAGGCGAGAACAACGGCAGAGATGGCCGCTGTCACAAATGATTCTGCAGGAGAACCACGGTCAGATCTCAAGCCGGTGCCCAAGACATATACTGTGAAATCTGGAGATAGCTTGTGGAAAATAGCAAAGCTTGAATTGGGAAACGGAGCCAAGTATAAAGAACTATATGAGTTGAACAAATCAACCATAGGCCCGGATCCTAGCAAAATATTTCCCGGTCAGAAGTTGGTGCTATCATGATTACTCCAGGTGCCAAAAGGTATGATGTGATCCTACGAAATCAGTACTATTTGAGAGAATTACTTGAGGGCGTGACGCTCGAAGATTCACTCGAAGAGATCGCATACAGGGCAATCATTCGAGTATCCATTACGGATGACTTTCCGGAAATCGGTCCGGGAGATGAAATCCGTGTTTCGGGTGTACCTTTTGACGGGAGCGGAATGGTGTATCTTTTGCATCCCGGTGTTATTTGGGAGTGCGATAGTAAAGACAAAGGGCACAAAACGCTAACCGTAACAGCCTACGACAGAACGATATACCTGCAACAATCCGAGGATGAAAACATTCTCCCAGCCGGGCAGACAGCTAGTCAGCGGCTGCGGAAATATGCTGCTGATTGGCAGATTCCTATTGCCAGCATCCCGGAAACAGGAGTGGCCCTTTCCAAGGCAGTATATCGTCCCCGCTCTATTCATTCCATGATCATGGCCGACCTCAAGGAGACCGTGAAAAAAGGCGGAAAGATGTACCGCCCTAGAATGACACCGAATGGATTAGAACTGTACGAACTTGGTACAAATAAAACGGTGTGGGTCTTGGAATCGAATCAGAACATCAAGGAGTTGAACCAACTCCGAACGCTGCAGGGGGCTGTCACTCAAGCGAAGGTGCTTGGAACGCAAGAGAAAAGCCGCGCCAGTCAAATGAATGTAAAACTGAATACAGACGGTATGTCGGATGCAGAGTTGGAAGAATACATCCGGAAATATGCTGCAGGTTCTACTGGGAAAAAAGCAGGTGGCAAAAAACCAAAAACAAAGCAAGACATACCTTCCCCGGTCCTGGCTATTGAAAAAGGTGAAACAGCTAAATACGGAACGATCCAGAAGATCATCCAAGATAGTGAAATAAAGTCCGTTGCCCAAGCCCGTAAGGCCGCCAAGGAAATGCTCGCAGGAATGCAAGAGTCGTTTTCTGTCGTTGCTATCGATATTAACACAATCAGAGCCGGCGACATGGTTCGACTCAACGGGCTAGACTTGCTTGTCATTTCTGTTCAGCATAACTTAGGAAGTCCGGGTGAGATGACCGTGGAAGTGGCTTGGCCTGATGTTGTTAAAAGGAGGGTATACGGCTATGGATCCATTTAAGGAGTTTGTGAACGTATTAGGTCTGAACATGGACAGAAAGGCCGGCCAAGTTATTGATGGCGTACCAGCGGAACTCGGGACGATCACTGAAACCGGGTTAAAACTTGATAGTATGAAGCATGAAATGCAAGACTATCTGGTGGCTGATTGGTTGGTGACGGTACATTTGCCGGCTTTCTCTTTGGAAGGTAGTGTATCAGGTCTAATCGATGGTGAGGGGCGTTCGGTGACGGGGGAAGCGAAGTTTTCATTTAAGTCTACCCAGATCGAGGAAGTCCGCCTGAACTGGTCAGAAGGATTCTTGCCCGGTGATCGGGTGTTGGCCATCCCCGTAAACAGCGGAAATGAGGCCGTGGTCGTATGCAGAATCATTGGAGGTGGAGGTTGATGCCTAATCTATTTCCGATAATTGAAAATGACGACCATACTGAACAACAGGAACGACAGGTACAATTCGGTCGAAGTTGGAAGTTCGATTATGAAAAGGGGGACTTCGTTACGAGTCCTACCGGCAAAGTTATGGGATGTTCCAACACAGATGCATGGCTGGAATGGTGTAAGAAAGCGATCCTGACTAAGCGTTACAGACATCTCGTATATTCTCGCAATCATGGCCAGGAACTCGATGATTTAATTTCCCGGCACCTGACAAGGGAAGCGAACGAGTTGGAGATCAAACGAATGGTCACGGAAACGCTTATGGTAGACCCGAGAACATCCGGAGTGGGAAATTTTACTTTTCGCTGGGAAGATGAGAAATGTTTCTACACTTGCGAGATTACTAATACAATCGGAGAAACAAGATCAATTCAGCAAAGCGTGGTGATATAATTGGCTGCCTTACCGGACTATTTGACAGATCAAACCGAGGAGCGAATACGACAAAGAATGTTTAGGAGCCTACCGCCAGATTTAGATAAATCGGAAGGCTCTTTTATTTGGGACTCGCTGAGTCCGACGGCGATAGAATTGGCCCAAGCGGCGATCTGGGCACAGGAAGTATTACGGCGAGCATTTGCAGCTACGAATTTTGGATCATACTTGGATCTGAAAGTAGCTGAACGCGGGTTAAGCCGGCGAGCAGCAATAAAGGCGACGTCCACAGTAACATTTGAAGGTGAGCCAGGACGTCCAATACCTTCTGGTACCGTTGTGGCCACCGAAGCTGACTCTATAACCGATACACCATCTATAGAGTATGAGACTACTGAGGAAGCCATCATCGGGGAGTCCGGCCAAGTCACCGTTCCTATCATTGCGCTTGTGGCGGGTAAAGCCGGGAATGTACCTGCTGGGGCAATTCGACTGATATCCACTCCAATCAGAGGTGTGAGTAATGTTACCAATCAGCAGGAGATCACTAGCGGCGCCGATGAGGAGTCAGACGATAGTTTGAGGGAGCGATATTTTGCAATGGTAAGAAGCCCGGGAACGAGTGGTAACAAGGCAGACTATATACGATGGGCAATGGAGGTTCCTGGTGTTGGTGGTGTTCAGGTCCTTCCGATCTGGAAAGGTCCGGGGACGGTTGGGGTATTTCTTCTTGATACAGAAAAACGTGCCGCAAGTCCTGCAATCGTGGAAGCTGTCCAGCAGCATATTGATCCGGATCCAGCTATGGGAGAAGGCACAGCCCCGATTGGTCCAGACATAACTATTGCAGCAGGCGAGGAAATTCCAATCAACGTGAATGCGAAGTTGACTTTGGCCAGCGAGGCTAGTTTGGATACAGTCAAAAAGCTGATTGAGTCTGGCCTGAAAGAATATCTTAAATCTCTTGCCTTTGTGGATCCAATCGTCCGATACACCCGAATATCGGCTATTCTACTAGATATCCCTCCAATCATAGATTTTCAGGAACTTAAGGTGAATGGAACATATAACGAGAATATAGAGATTTTTTCGGGGCAAGTAGCTGTGCCGGGAGTGGTGACGGTATATGAATCATAAGGGAAAAGAGATGCTATCGTATTTACCGGAAATCTATGATAGATCACGGATTATGCAAGCGGTCCTTAACATCCAAGGAATTGAAATTGAAAATCTCCTGCAGGCGATCGACGAAATACTCGATCAATATTTTGCCCTGTCAGCAACTTGGTGGCTTGATCATTGGGAATTCGAGTTAGGAATAGAAACGGATCCCTCAAAGCCTATAGAGCAGCGTCGATCTGTCGTCATTTCAAAGATTCGAGGCACAGGAACGGTCACAGTGGCCATGATCAAACGAGTAGCGGAGTCTTATGTGAACGGCGAAGTTGATGTGAGTGTTGATAGTCCTGGGTTTACGGCGATTATTACCTTTATTAGCAACTTGGGGGTACCCGAAAACATTCGTGATATTGAAAATGCGATTAGGGATATCATTCCAGCCCATCTTGCTATCAGGTACGAATATAGATATCTACTTGTCCAGCACATCCATCAAAGTATGACAGTGAGTCAGTTGCAAAGTACAAAGCTAAACAAATTCTCACCCTTCAGGGAGGTGTTGTAATGCCGAATTATACGCAGAATCTGAAGCTCCATAAATACGATCCTGAGACTGACGGAAATACAACATTTGATATTGTCGACGCCATAAACAATCCGTTCGATATCATTGATGATACTCTAGGCGGTCAGGTGGTTCCTTCCCCTCCCACTCCCATATCCCTGACAGCCGGCACACAAACGATCACCGTTGATCGTGACACGCCTTTTAACGTGCTAGATATCCGGGGTCGTACGCTGGTCAACCTTTTGGGGCGGGATGGGAACTGTGAGGATATAAGTCGCTGGGGGAAGTATCAGGTCACAAACGAACTTGACCCCGACAATAAAACAAATGGCTCTTACGGTTTAAAAACAATTGTTGCTACAGGATATAGCACCGGTTCGTCCTATAGTGTTAATAAAAATGATTACCAAGCAGATAAGCATTATATTTTAATAGGTATGCTGAAGAATGGAACGGCGACAGATACTAGCCTTTCTATATCAGGATTTTTCAATGAAACGAGAAGTAACGTAGTGACTGATAGCTCAACCTTTCAGGTGGCAGTTTCAAAATTTACCGGATTAACTATGGAACGAAGGCCAGTAGCGGTTAATATTACTGGCCAACCGGGTACGTACTCCTATGCAGACGAAATCCGTCTCTACGAAATCACCGAAGCTGAGTACAATGCCATTGACTCTATGACGCCGGAAGAGGTAGCAGCCAAGTATCCCTATGTAGACAGCATTCAGAATGTTAATGCAGTATACGTGGAGAATACTGGCGGTAATTTATTTCCGCAGAATGTAAAATGGGAGCAAGGTGGCCTTACCTCAACCGGAGAAGAACTTTCGAATCCATTTAAAATACGAAGTCCAGTATTCACTGTACTTCCAAACACTCAATATTCACTTTCATTATTAAAAGAAGCTATGGCAACACTATTTATGTACCATGAGAATGGAACTGTATCCCGACTACTTTTTTCCAAATATAGAATTTTCCAGTCGAACGATGACAAGACAAGGTTCAGACTTGAGATAGGGACCAGCGATCTTAGTACTATTACTCCTTCTGATATATCTGAATACTCACCAATGCTTACAATCGGTTCCGAACCCGTGCCATTCCAGCCACAACGCAAATCCTACTTGTACCTTCCAACATGCCAACTTGCCTCCAATCTGGACGGCTCAGTGGCAGACAGGATGTACATGGACAATGAGGGTAAGCCTAGGACTATGAGGCAGTTTAGGCGAATAGAGTTGGATGGAGATAATGTTCAGGTAGACTACAACACTAGGGGAACAGATTATAAGCGTTTGAATGTTAGGATTACAGACTTTAAATCCTTAAGTTTTGTCACTGTTAAATATGACGGAAAGATATTAAAAAATGTAGGTAGTGAATGGACTGGCGGGGATGAAGCGAGACTCTGGTCTTCCGATAATGGTCACATATTCTCGGTCTGGAATTCTGATTCAGGTTGGGGGTATGACTACACGCCTACTAAGGAAGATATCAAGGCATACCTCTTGGGGTGGAGGATGTATAACAACGATGTTGGACTGACAACACCTTATAACAATACTGGTACTAAGCGGTGGTTTGCAATCGCAAACGATGTTGAAAAGACCCCATTGGGATCAACAACACCACCAAACTATCCTCCTAACAGTGTTGTGCCTGATAAATGGACCCCTTACCTCCTTCAATATCAACTATCCTCCCCTGTAGACGAACCATTGGAGCATGAAGGCAGCCTGATGCTCTACGAGGGCGCGAATCAGGTTGAAGTCGGTACGGGTATTGTGGTGAGGGAGAAGGCGAATCCTGTTTTTAGTGGAGGAGCGGCTTGGCACATTAATAATACTGATAGACCATTATCACTACTATCTAAAAGAGTAGACAAAGTGATTAAAGTGTATTGTAACAACGAGGCAGATGAGTGGGGGGAACAGATCGGATCATCGATTGGATATGGGAATGTCTGGCTTTTTAAAAACAGAGAGCGTTATGACCCCGCAGCCGTCTACCAAGTCACCTACCTTGCGCTGGACACATACAAGATAGGCATAGCTCCGACAGAGATCAGCGCCGAGTATGTGTCTAATCTGAGGGGCACGGTTGATAGTCTGGTGGAAGGAAATAAGAATGCTCTGGCCCGGATCAGTGTGGTTGAGAACCAAATGCAGATGAAAGAACCAAGTCCTCCTCAATGGATAACCCCAGCATTGTTAAATGGATGGGTAGGATATGGAGGTGGCTTTACAAGGCCACAATATCATAAAGACTCCCAGGGATATGTACACCTACGAGGCAGAATTAAAAGTGGAACAGCAGGCCTTAAGATTACATTATTTTGGCTGCCGCTAGGGTATAGGCCAGCAAATACATCTCTATCGTATAGCTATCAGGACTATTCTGGTGCACATAAAGGCGAAATAACCATAGACCCAACGGGTGAAGTAGCAATATGGACAAATCAAAATTCGGATGGAAAATTAGACGGAATTTCATTCCGTGCAGAACAATAGAAAGGAGGCGTAACCTTGAAAGAAGCATATGTAACTGACCTAGACGGATATTATCTCGAACCAACGCTTGTCGCTGACCATGTGACAGGCGTTTTTCCTATTATGAAGCCTGTTTCAACACCGGACGAGCCCGAAACCGTCCTTGTAGGCTACACTGTGGCCGTCCCGGTGCCGGAAGGACTGTATCAGCCGAGATATGACCTTGAGGCTTGGAAAGCAGCAGAAGCGCAGTACGAGCGAGATTTGGAAGCCTGGAAGCAAGAACAGCAGCAACGGGACGAAGAAGATGAAGCCAATCCGTCGCCCCCGCCGGAGCCGGTAGACCTAGCCCAATTTTGGGTGGAGGGTTTAACGCCGGAGGAGATAGAGGAGATCAGGAACCGGCCGCAAGTGCCCAGCATCCCGGAGCGAGTCGAGAAGGTGGAGAACGATACTGCTCAAACAATGTTGGGACTGGTGGAAGTCTATGAGGCAAATGAAGCCACAGACGAAGAAAATAAACAGTCTATGCTGGCCATGGTCGAGCTTTACGGGATTATAGAGGCTCAAGGGGAAACTATCCAAGCCCAGGCCGAAGAATTAGCTGCTATCCGCACCGAATTGGCAGCCCTGAAAGGAGGTGAGGGGTGATGGTAGCAGTATGCGTTACATTGATTCTGGACGGGCTGATGACCTTTGCAGAGGTTCCGAGAACGCTGAAAACTAAGGTTCAGACGGCTCTCGAAACTATGGGGCTGGATACAAACGGCCACCCGATCAAAAGCGCGTAGAGCGCTATTTTTTTATGCCCTCGGGATCCGGGGGCTATTTTATTTTTGGAGGTAGGAACATGAAAACATCAAACTTTGCCGCCGGTGCCGCCGGTGCATTCTTTTTTCCAGCTTTTCATTTTATGTATGGTGAAGGAACAGTTAGATACTTAGCCATGTTTCTGTTTTTACTGCTAATCACGATGGACTGGATTGCCGGGTATCGAGCATCGAAAATGGACGGATCTTATGCATCTGAATATGGGATTGCCGGGGGTTTTAGGACAGTGTTCATGCTTTTTATGCCTGCAGTTGGCCATCTGATCGACAGCATCTTCGGTATGCCAGGAATTGCATTTGGTTTTTTGATAGCAGTATTCGGTCTGCACATCTGGAAAAGCATGACTGCAAATGTAGCTCGCGCTGGATGGGATAAATGGGTGCCTGAGTGGGCTTTAGAAATGGTGGCGGACGAAATTGAACATAAGATATCCAGGGCAATTAAGCGAAGGCAAGAAAAGGATAAATATTTGGATGGTGCAGGCGAATGAATAGGGAGATCGTATGGAAAGGGAACAACCATACCAACAGCAGCAGCCGGGGGACGCATGTCCCCTTTGTCATTGTGAATCATATCTCAGCGGGCACTATGGCCAGCATGGATTCCTGGTTTACGAGTCCAGGAAATAAAACCTCATCCGCACATTTCGGAGTGGCCAAGGATGGCCGCATCCACCAATATGTAGATATTCGTAGGATGGCTTGGGCGAACGGAATCGGGGCAGAGGATATTGCCAAGTCGAAGACACCCGTGATCCAGGACAATCCGGGAATCAACCCGAACCTTTATTCCGTTTCCATCGAACACGAGGGCACGGATGGTGATTTAACCGAGGCTCAGTTCCAGGCTTCGGTTTGGCTGCACCGGTATATCCAGCAGCAGGTTCAAGAAATATGGGGCCGAGTCTTCGAACTGGACCGTTATCATGTTATCGGTCATTTTCAAGTTAATCCGAGAGGAAAGCCGTCCTGTCCGGGTTCGAAATTTCCGTGGAATCGACTATACAAAGAGCTGCTGGAAGTAGAGAAGAAGGAGGACGATACTTTGAAACTGGAAACATGGCAATGGAAAATGCTCGGAGATACTTTGGATGGACTTTATAGGAAAGGCGTGATTGGGGATTATTCATGGGCCGAAAAGGCTTATACCGGCAAGCTGACTGCATCAGAGTTGGCTTGGTTGAATACGGTGATTTTTGCGAGGCAAGCGGGCGTAGAAGTATAGGTAAATTCGAAACAAAATAAAAAAGGCGTGGACACTATATCCTGATAATTATCCTAAACGGACAACGTTGTAGATATAGTGGCCATCGCCTTGTGAACCACGTGGCTGTTAGCTATTATTAGTTTCTATGTACATTTTATACTTGGTTTTTCCAATTGTCAAAGTTATTTTCGTGGCTTCCAGTGCCAAATATTGATCCTAGAGTCGTATTTATTGAGAAAATAATTGCTAAACTTGTTTTTTCTCTCCCCAGCAGGGGAATACTTGTTCTTAACAACTCCTGTTAATAAATCACATATTTGTGTGGCATCGCATTTTTTTGAATCAGATGATTTACAGGATTTAACAACGTAGCCGTGTCTTTCATAAAAAGATTTATAGTTTAGGTTACGAACTAAATAATCATAAAAATTGTCTTCTTTCATCCTGTTTTTATTATCAGGTCGTATATGAATATGTTCTGATCTATTTTTAATGTGATTGTATATTAATAGTTCAGAAAATTTGTTATAGGCTAAGTGCCTCTTATAATCAAATAGACTCAAATCAACATCTTCTCTGGATACTACTATCGCCCTATAAGAAAAGTAACATTTAAATGCTTCTTCCAATGCATCTTTATATACTTGTGATCTTAATTCTGAAAATTTTTGAAAATGGAATTCATTAAAAAAACCTCTTTGTGCTCTTACAGAAGCTATAGAATCAAGTAGCCTTTTCTTCACATTTTGAGTCATTCCTAGAATCCCAACTATAAAGTATGGGTCTTTACCGGGTTCTCCAGACTCGTCTTGAAATATCCAATATTTTGACCCCACATCCAAATACCTCCAATTATCTAAGACTATAGACAGGGTACCCCAAATTAACATAACTTTCAAGAATAGTATAGAAGAACTAAAAAACATAGTAAAATCCCCCGCTTGGCCGTGTGGCTGGGCGGGGGTTATTTTATCTAGTCTTCCCAAACATCTTCCATGAGTTTTTTTATTTGTTCCATCCTTTCCTTTGTCCCCTGGGGGTCTTTTCTCCATAAACCATCAACTAGGATAACAACATCTCCATCTTTTACATCGGGATCAACTTCGTTTCTTGGAACATCCTTAGTCTGGCCATCAACTTCAATTACTACATAATTTCCCTCAAAACGATCAACGATTCCCTTCATGTAAATCACATCCCTTATTGTGGTATAAAGCTTGTTTTAGTCGTTGCGGTTTTGCCGCTATGGGTAACAGTGATATTTCCATTTACCTTATAATCTTTTGCGGCACGTCCGATCTTAAATGATATTGAGGCTACACCGGATTCATTTGTCACCCCATCATAGTTTGTTGTTGTCGATTTATATTTGAGTGACAAATCTACCTGAGCGCCTTTCACGGGTTTTCCATCTTGATCCTTGACAGTGACTGTTACAGTGACCGTAGAGTTTTGTTTTGGCGAATCATTGCTAATGCTTGCGGTTGCTGTAATCTCACCTTTGCTTTCATTTTGTGTCTCTACTGATTCCTGTTCATTTGGAGCCGGCTGATCGACTTTAGATTGCATCGTTTCATTTGGTGTCCAGTCATCATTATCTACCTTTATCTCTTTTCCATTTGAGGTAAAGATGATGTTACCTTGCAGATCATTCCGATATATCTCGATCCCTTTATTAGTCAATCTATCTAATACTTCGCTGGCTGGATGCCCATACTTGTTATCTTGGCCCGACTGGATGACCGCATATGTAGGATCAACAAGATCTAAAAACTCCTGACTAGTGGATGTTTTAGATCCATGATGACTAACCAGAAGAACATCAGCTTTTAGATTAATTCCGGAAGCAACCATGTCTGCTTCGCTTTTACTTTCGGCGTCACCGGTGAGAAGAAATGATGTTTCCCCGAATGTAATATGTACTACAGCGCTCATTTCGTTGGTATCGTTGTACTCACCGATCGGTGAGATCATATTAGCCTGGACAGCGTTTTCCCACTCCAGTACGATCCCGGATTTTGCAGTCGATATCTTTAGCCCCTTACGCTGTGCCGCCAAAAGCACATCCTCGAAGGTTTTAGTGTTGGCCTGGATTCTCGGCATGTAGATTTTTCCGATGTCAAAATTGTCTATGACTGCATCCAAGCCACCAATATGATCCGCATCTGGATGAGTACCAATGATAATATCGATACGCTTAATCTTTTCCTTTTGCAGGTACTCGACCATTAGTTTTTCTTTATCATTGTTCCCGGCATCAATGAGCATCGTTTTTCCGGTTGGTCCGATGATAAGTTGTGCTGCACCCTGGCCAACATCGATAAAATGAACTTTTAGTTCGCCATCAACCTGTGAGTTCTGATTATCCGAGTCTGTTGGTTGGACTTGTTCTCTGTCTTTTGCTGTAGCTGGTGGCGGGCTTGGTTCCTTGCCACTAATAGTATTGGTGCCATCTTTAACTACTGAATTTGGCTGTGGTATTGGCTGAGTCTGCTCCGTGATACAGCCACTTAGTATTAAAACAGATGCAAGCAAAATGAATAAAATCTTATGTAAGTGTTTCAAATCTTTACCCCCCCATTGAGGAAGATTATACCACAATCAGCTCTTTTTTACCTGTTGCATCAAGAACATTCGTTCGCATATAATACAAACAAGCGTTCTTATTTGGAGGCGAACGATTGTGGATGTCGGGAAGTATGTAGGGCGAACGATTGAAATGATTTATCTTGATCGTCACAACCGTTTTTCTAAGCGAAAAGTAAAGGTTAAGTCCGTTGACGGTCAGATCGTCCGGGCCTACTGTCTGGAGCAGCGGGGGCCACGAGTGTTTCGTGTAGAAAACATACTGGCTGTCCAGCCGGTCAAGATCGCATGACCAAACATCGAATCACACTCGAAGAATTGGAATTGGTCCGTGACTATATAGTGTTGCTGGCAATGCTAACTATAGTGGAACGGAGTAGAGAGGAGATTGAATTTTCTCCAATCTCTCTCAAATCGGTGTATCTCGTAGTTAACTCAGCACTACAAGACAGGATCCACTCTGACCTCGCGACTGTAAAACGCAAACTCCGGACAAGTGGAATCAAAGTATGGGAAGATGAGCGTGATGAATTTATCCTCCGTCACCGATTTGTATGTCGTGGGTATGAGGACCGTTTTTCCATAACGAGGGAGGTTGTAAAATCGGAGATAAGTATCAGGATTGGGAAGTATATATCAGAAATACATGGGTCGGCCAAGCTGGACTATGAATGACAAATGGATGACTAACTTTAGCTAGTCATCCATTTGTCATTCATAGTCCCAAACGTTTGGGAATTTTATCATTGATAACATATATGTTCTGAAGAATTTGCTCACCTCGAAATGATTGCAACGATGGTCTACAAGCTGACCAAGGATGCAACGGTCGAGCAGCTGAAGGAGGCGGGGCTTGGGGATCATTATGCCGACCATGACAGAGCCCTGTTTTATCATAATGCGGCAGGGGTGCCATGGACCGCAACTTATATTCAAGCCAAGGGGGATCCGATTGCGGATTTGTATGAAGATATTGCCGCCGAAGAGAAGGCGAGAGCAACCTATCAATGGCTTATTGATATGACGGATGATGTCGATTTGCAGGACGGCTTGAAATTTTTAAGGGAAAGGGAAGTAGTGCATTCTATGCGCTTCCGTGAAGCCGTTGAGATTTTGAAAGCGGAGAGAGAGACCAAGAAGATATTTTAAAATAAAATATTAAAGGCGTTTCATGACTTTCATGACGCCTTTTTTTGCGTATTAGGGCGACTCGGGAGCAAAGGGGGTAATGAATGCAGTATAATGTAAATAATATATTTAGCTGTGATGGCATAATCAGGTTACATATTGCATTTATATTAAGCTGCAGGCTGGAGGTTTTATGGATGGGAAACTATCATTTAATTGGAATTAAAGGGTGTGGAATGAGCGCATTGGCGCAGATTCTGCATGATTTGGGACATAAGGTTCAGGGGGAGGATACTGAGGCTCCGCTTTTTACCCAAGCTCCTTTGGAAGCGAGAGGGATTCCCATCTTTCCGTTCGCCGAGGCACCGCTGTCCGACGATATGACGGTGATCGCATCGAACGCTTTCGCCGATTCGCATCCGGCCCTGGACCGCTGTCGGCGGTTGGGATATCCGGTCCGGCGCTATCATCATTTTCTCGGAGAGTGGATGAAGGATTATATCAGTATAGCCGTTACCGGCTCGCACGGGAAAACCACCACAACCGGAATGATGGCGCATGCGCTGGGAGGAGTGGAGCCGGTCTGCACTCTGATTGGAGACGGCACCGGCAAGGGGGAGAAGGATGCCCGGTTATTTGTATTTGAAAGCTGTGAATACAAGAGGCATTTTCTGGCGTACCGCCCCGAAATTGCGGTCATTACGAACATCGATTTCGATCACCCGGATTATTATGCCGACCTGTCGGATGTCCACAGCGCGTTCGAGGAGATGGCTTCGCTGGTTGGCCGTCTGCTCGTTGTATGCGGGGATGACCCGCATGTCCGGTCATTAAGAATAGATAAAGAGGTGCTGTACTACGGTTTCGAAGATCATAACCTGCTGAGAGCCTCGGCACCCGTAGCCGGGAGTAACGGCACCTCTTTCGAAGTGTACTGGCGCGGCGACGGAATAGGCCAGTTCACTATACCGGCCTATGGACGCCATAATGTGCTCAACGCCCTGGCGGTTATTGGAACGGCGCTTGTCCTGAATCTCGATTTGGAGCAAATAAAGCACCATATGGCTTCCTTCTCCGGAGTCAAGCGAAGATTTTCCGAGAAGGAATGGAAGAGCAATATCGTGATTGATGATTATGCCCATCATCCGTCCGAAATTAGAGCGACTCTGGAAGCGGTAAGAAGCAAATATCCGTTGAGAAGAATAGTGAGCGTATTTCAGCCTCATACGTTCAGCCGGCTGGAGAAGCTGATGGACGACTTCGCTCAATCCTTGCGGGGCGCAGACGATGTATACCTGTGTCAAATCTTCGGATCGGCGCGCGAGGAAGGCGGCACTGTCTCGATCGAGCAGCTGCGCGACCGGATTCCCAATGCCCGGCTTATTTCGGAATCCACGGTCAACAATTTATTAGACTATAAAGATTCGGTATTGGTATTTATGGGGGCCGGTGACATTCAGAAGTACCAGACGATCTTCGAAGGTTAGGCGGGGAGGACGGGGCATGAAGCTTAAGGAATTGATTCCGCTGCTGACTATTGTGAAAACAGAGGGCAATCCGGAGGTTGAGATTACCGGAATTCAGATGGACTCCCGCAAGGTGCGGCCGGGAGACTTGTTCATATGCATCCCCGGCATTCCGGGACTGCAGGAGGACCGGCATCTTTTTGCCGAGGAGGCTGTACGGGCAGGGGCTGCGGCATTGGTCACGGAGCGGGAGGTCGGAGCAGGAGTGCCGACCCTGCAAGTGCCGGATGCGCGATATGCGATGGCTGTCATTTGTGCTCATTATTACAGTTATCCGAGCCATGATCTCAAGCTGATCGGCGTCACCGGAACCAACGGTAAGACGACGGTCAGTCATATGATCGAGTCTATCCTGAAGCATGCCGGATTCCGGACGGGCCTGATGGGAAATATAGGGACGAAGATCGGGGATACGCTGCTCGAGACTGACATCAATACTCAGGAGCCACCGGTACTGCAGGCCAATTTAACTTCCAAAAGCGAGGTTCAACTCCACCGTCTTTAGACGGTATCCGCTTTTAGCCCTACAGG
>NZ_JBHTIU010000022.1:0-86121 GCF_042677205.1 Paenibacillus residui | reverse complement strand
AGAGAGGAATTGTATACATGGTTATTTTTTTATGGTGCGGACTCCGGAATTAGGGGGCCTAGCCGCAATCGCTCTAGAATCCGGCATCGCGCAGATTTTTCCCCGAAAGACCTGCACTTTTGCTTTTCTTTATGAAATAGAAGAGCAGAACCTCGGAGATTCCTTCATCAAACGATTTTCAAGTGGAGTGCCGGAGACTTTCCGCTTATGGCTACAACTCCTAAAATGAGCACAAGAAGCGCCAGAAGCGCCAGAAACGCCAAAAGCGCCAAAAGCGCCAAAAGCGCCAGAATCCCAGAACGCCAGAATTGGCAAACACTGTGCACAAATTTGCTCTTTTGTTCATGTATGCGCTTTAGCGAGCTTATTTTCCCCCTATAAAGAAAGCCCTCTCTATTTTTAACAAGAAAAAGAATAGGAAGAATATCGATTTTATATTGTGGATCGTTAAGAATACTGTTGACAAAAGGGATAGAACTGGAATAATCTATTATCGAGTGGATATAAGCACAAATTTAATTCAAATGAACATAAATAAATGAGTGAATTATTTTATCAAGGGGGGATCAGGATGCTGGCGGCCGAACGAAAGCTTCGAATAGTGGAGTATGTCAAGCAGAAGAGAGTGGCGACGGTATCAACGCTTGCCAAAGAATTTCAGGTCCATGAGGCGACGATCCGCCGGGACCTGGCTGAAATCGAGCAGGAAGGTCTGCTGCGGCGGACTCACGGTGGAGTCATTGTGGACAGGGGAGCCAATAAAGAGCCCTCCTTCTCCGAGCGGGCCTCCGATCAGCTGGAGCAGAAGATGCGCATCGGGCAGAAAGCGGCTGAACTGATCGAGGACGGAGATCACATTATATTGGATTCGGGTACGACCACCATCCATATTGCCCAGAATATTAAAGACCGGTCCAACATTACCGTAGTCACCAACGATATGAATGTCGCAGCCGAGCTGCGTGATGCGCCCGGTATCAAGGTAATTGTGACCGGGGGGGAGCTATACCCATCCAGCTTTATGCTTAACGGCATGTTCACGGATAGGGTGCTGGAGGGGTTGCATGTGCAGAAGGCTTTCATCGGTACTCCAGCGATTCATCCCAAGCACGGGCTCACTCATCCCGAGGCCCAGCTCGTTCCGACGAAGCAGGGAATGATTGCCGCCGCGCAAGAGATTATTGTTGTGGCGGATGATACGAAGATCGGCAAAGTATCACTGCATACAGTGGCTCCCATTCAATCCATCCATACATTTATAACGGGAGAGGAAGCATCGGAATCTTATATCAAGCTGTTCAAGGATATCGGTGTCCATGTGATTGCGGTTTAAATGGTTGAAGCATCGCTAGTTTGCTTAGGCAAAAGCTTTCGAATGACGGCTGGTTGATAGTCCATAGGGGAAATATCCGGCATGCCAATGTTATGGCTTGAACCGAACGCATTCGTTTCCGCTCTGGAATGTGGCGGGTCGCCTCTGCCTCGAAAGGAGGTGATAGTTTTGATAACCGAAAACAAGGATGAGGTTTGCTCGCGCGCATACAGATTGATTCGGCCCGGACATATGGAGGAAACCTTCCTGGAAACGCCAATTCCCGAAGGACATGTAGTCATTGAGCCGACCTTGGCCAGCATTTGTCACGCCGACTTACGCTACTATACCGGACAGAGACGTCCCGAAGCGCTGGCGAAGAAGCTGCCCATGGCTCTTCTTCATGAAGGAGTGGGGCGGGTGGTGCACAGCACAGTCCCGGAATTACAAACAGGAGAACGGGTTGTCATCGTCCCTAACATACCGGGGTATATGCAGGACGGCATAACTCCTGAAGAATGCTGTCCGGTGTGCAAGGATGGGCCGGGAGGAAATTACTGCTCTCGGGGTTATTTTCTGGGGAGCGGTATAGACGGGATAGCCCAAAACCGCCTGGTCATTCCAGCTTCCTGCGCCATACCGATTCCATCGGACCTGCCGGACGAAATTGCCGTATTGTCGGAGCTGTGCTCCGTATCTTACCAAGCCCTCCAACGGGTTCGGGACAGATGGGGCCGGGCACGCGCAGCCGTATTTGGAGACGGTCCCGTCGGATACTTGACGGCCTCGATGATTCATCATTTGTTTGGACTGGATAAAGATCGGCTTAAGGTCTTTGGGGCAGATCCGAACAAAATCGATAAGTTTCATTTTGCCGATTGCGCCATGGTTCAAGAGTATGATTTCGCTGCGGCGGAAACGGTGGACATTGCGGTGGAATGTACGGGCGGAAGATTCAGTGAAAGCGCCGTTAATCAGGCGATAGATATTCTTAATCCGGGCGGAATTCTGATTCTGATGGGAGTTACGGAGGAACGCGTCCCTATCAACACGAGGGATGTGCTGGAGAAAGGCTTGACTCTGATAGGCAGCAGCCGCAGCTATGCCCCCGACTATTATCAGGTGCTGGAGGCAATGAAGGATCCTTCCTACCAGCAAACTTTACGGCAAATATTGCCGGAAGAATGGACCAGAATAAGCAAGCTGGAAGATTATATAGAGGCCATGAACGATGCTGCAGAGCATCGCGGGTGGAAAAAAACGGTACTGGCGTTCCAATGGTAGCACCTATGGAAACGGACCAGCACCATAAAAAGAGAAAAAATAGATACAAGGTTATTGTACACCAGATTACAGAGGAATTATAGTCGAACCTGATTTTGCAGGGACGAATTTGTTCAAGAAGAAGCCGGCGGCATTCCGAAAAAACGCGTTTTTTGGAGCCTGTCGGCTCTTCCTGATGGGAACATCAAGACTAGAATGATATACTGGAAATAATACGCAAATGCTTTGTTTGCGCTTACAAAAATGAGGGAGGAAGTTCGCGAATGGCTATCTTTTTAAATTTATTACCGTACATGAACCGGATTGAAGACAGTGCGGAGTTGTTCGAGCGGTGGAAGGGCGGAGTGGAGATTCCGATGGATGGCCCCAATTGGAGAGAGCCTGTCAACTGGCATCATGAATTTTCACGATTTGCCGATCATCCGGGTCCGATTAGCGTTCATTCTCCGATCTGGGAGCTGAATCTGGCGACTCCCCGTTTCGATCTCCTGAGAAATTATTCTTTGGACGTCTATAGGGAATGCCTCGCTTGGTCTGCCAAGATAGGGGCCGAACAGATGGTAATCCATCCGAGTTTTCCCGTGACCCCGTTATTTCTTCGCAAGGAATCCCAGGAATGCTCCAAGGACAGTCTTAGGAAACTGGGGGAAGAAGCCCGAAAGCTCGGCATCGAGCTGGCCGTGGAGAACGTCGGCTTCCGCGAGCACGCACTGTTCGACCAGGAAGAGTTCGTCCGCTTGTTCGAGGAAATTCCGGAAATTACCGCGCTGGTCGACGTAGGACATGCCCATATTAACGGATGGGACATCCCGCAGTTGATCCGTCAATTGGGAACCCGGCTTAGCGCCCTCCACCTTCATGACAATGACGGGTATGATGATTTGCATCAGCCGGTAGGAGAAGGAACAATCGATTGGGAACCGATTTGGGAAGCTCTGCGGGAATTGAATCACGGCTATCGCGCCATTCTGGAATATCAGTGGGATACTCCATTGGAAACGATGCTAAAGGATGCCGAAGCGATAGAGAAAAAGCTGTAATTTCCGGGAACCCATCTGAAAAAGACTGATATTGTTCCTTAACGAACAAAATGAACTTACAAAGTTTCCCAAATTATTAAATGACCGCCCTATCTACCGGTCGCCTCTTTTTGATATGATGTAGGAAACAATCCCAATGAATGTCAGACGGACGATTTTCTGCATCATTATTTCATTAGTGAGGTGGCGCTATGACCGAGGCAAGAAGTAATTCCGTTCAACAGTTTGAAGGAGAGGTCAGCTTTCAACCTGGTACTCCCGGATTCTATGCTAATCCGCATGTCCTGTACCGCGCTTTGCGTGAACGCGATCCCGTCCATGCGGTGCCGGGTTCGAGCTCTTGGCTGGTAACCCGTTATGAAGATGTGGCCCATGTGCTGAAGGATGCCCGATTCGGCAAAAGAATGGATCATTCGGGGCCTCCCCCGGAGATTGAAGCGGATATCCGGCCGGCCGTGGAGCTTCTCAATCGGTTTATGCTTTTCCGGGATCCCCCGGACCATACGCGGCTGCGCGGCCTTGTCAGCAAGGCCTTCACACCGAGAATGATCGAACTTTTGGTTCCGAGAATCCAGGCGATTACCGATGAATTGCTGGAGGAGATTGCCACGCGTGAGGAGGCGGAGCTGGTCGCGGATTTTGCTTTCCCGCTGCCGGTCATCGTTATTGCCGAAATGCTGGGGGTTCCCGCCGGCGACCGGCAGAAGTTCAAAGATTGGTCGAACCTTGTGGCCTGCCTGATCGATTTCAATGCGTCACGTTCATTGTTCGTTGAAGGCAGTCAGGTCGTTCAGGAATTAACGGAGTATCTGCGGGGCATTGTAGCCGAGCGCAGACGCAGCCCGCAGAATGACTTGATCAGTGCGCTCATCCGCGCGGAAGAGAATGAGCAGAAGCTGACGGAGGAAGAGTTGATCGCTTCGTGCGTCCTTCTTCTGGTCGCCGGTCATGAGACGACGGTCAATCTGATTGCGAATGGAGTATATACTTTACTGACTCACCCGGAGCAGCACGCTTTGCTTCTGGAGAAGCCCGAGCTTATTCCCGGGGCGGTGGAGGAAATATTGCGCTATGAAAGCCCGGTGCAGATGACCTCCCGTTTGGCGCAGACCGATGTTATCATCGGCAGCCGGACGATAACGAGAGGCCAGGAGGTTCTGGTTTCGTTAGGTGCGGCCAATCGGGATCCGGCTGTATTTGCCGAGCCCGACCGTTTCGATATTACCCGGCAGCCCAATCCTCATCTGGCTTTCGCCGCGGGCATTCATTACTGTCTTGGGGCCGCCTTGGCCCGGATGGAAGGTCAGGTAGCTATCGGTTCTCTGCTGCGCCGGTTCCCGAATCTGGCATTAGCCGAGCCGGCAGTTACATGGAAGGAATCGGTCGTCTTCCGTTCTCTGCAATCGTTGAAGGTCAGACTGATCCCTTAATGGAGGAGGAGAAAACATGCACGAACGCCGTTTTAACCCGGACAATTTGGAGAGATTGGATAACCCGGAGCGCCGGAGGACGATCCCTCCCGAGCAAGTGCTGAAGCTGCTTCCGATAGAAGGAAGCGACGTCATCCTCGACGTAGGGGCCGGCACCGGTTATTTCACGATTCCCGCGGCACAGATGACCGGCGGAACCGTGTATGCTCTTGATGTGGAGCCAAGAATGCTGGAGCTGCTCAGAAACCGGGTGGAGGAGCAGGGACTGTCCAACATCGAGAGCAAGGAGGGGCCACTGGAGGCCATTCCGATGCCTGACGGGAGTGTGGATCATGTCATTGCTTCCATAGTGCTTCATGAAGCGGAGCCGTATACGCAGGGGTTGGCCGAAATCGGACGGGTGCTGAAGAAGGGCGGGCATCTGCTCTGCCTGGAATGGGAGCACAAGGTGACGGAATCGGGTCCGCCGCCGAGCCATCGCATTCCTTCGGAGCAGATGGAGGAGTCATTGAAGGAGGCCGGCTTCGAATTGGTCTCGAGACAGGATCCTTCCGATGCCTTGTACCTGATGATTGCCCGCAAGATTTAGCTTGAATTCTTAATCTTGAAATTGCAAGGGACTGCTCTCAGCGGCAGTCCCTTATTTGATGGACCCTAGTCCTCGCCTATTTACGGGCCTTGTAAGTGCCTTTGATAAACTGATAGGTGAGATCATACACTTCGCGTGCGTCGGGATCGTCGGACTGCGCCGCTTTCAGCAACGTTTTCACTTGCTGGTAGTAAGCGTTATAAGATCCCTTCATATAGCCGTATTCCACGCCTTTATCCAGATATGTGTAATACTTGTCACGAATCTCAGGATTGGTCAGTACGGCGTCGCTCATCTCGATCTCGACACCCATGCCGTGAGCGCGGGCGGCTTGAGCAACGGCATCGACACGATCTGCCGTTGTGTTATGGAACGTATAATTCGGCTGCATCAGGGCGGAATCGAAGCCAATGTCCTTCCATTCGTCCCAGCCTCGGCCGAAGTAATAAGGAATCCACTGCAGCCTCGCTCCTTTGGAACGGACGTAATCGCCTGTGCGGCGGATCAGCTCCCCGTCTTTCTCCGCAAGCTGGTAGGCAACGAATTCGTTGTACCAATAGAAGGAGACCAGCTCCAGCTCGGTATATCCGGCCTGCTGCCAGCGATCATAAACTTCGTCCACGAACCAGCGGACGACCTTCTCCCGGTTGGCCAACGCTTGGTCTTCCCCGACCTCGCTTACCTTCATGTTTTCACTGATGCCGTCCCCATCCACATCGCCAAAATCGTTCTGATCGGTACGCGGATATGGAATGGCTATCGCTACTTTAGCCTTATAAGCAGGATTCCCCAATTCCGCTTTGGCTTCCTGGACAGCCTGGTTCAACGCCCCCAGCTCATAATCGTCGCGGAACAGACGATCCAGGAACGACTCGAAGTGGGCTTTGTTGGTCGGCTTTCCAGTAGTTGGCCCGAAGTTGGCGCCATCCAGCAGCGGCGCGTAGGGGAGGAACAAATAGCCGTCGAACATGTAATCGACCCTGTTCATATCGGTATCCACATAAGAGACATAGGGCTTGAAGTCCTCTTTAGTAAACGAAATCCAGTCTGCGGGCTCATATTGCCATTCTCCGGTGTAGATCAGCACTTCGCTGCGAATGCCTCCGGCTTGCTCAGATCCGGGAGCAGGATATTTGATCTTGTCTTTGGGCCCTTGAGGTGAAGGTGTAAGCGGCCGTCCGGACCGGTCCGGCGTTCCCCAGACTTCGATTTCATCCATGAATACCCAGGAGTCGACGGTAATCTCTGCTTTAACATAACGGGCTACCTTGTTAACTCCTTGCAGAGTGAGCTTTTGGGTGAGCGGGCCCTTCTCCGTAGTGGAGATTTCGTTGTTCACCGTGTCCAGCTTCTCCCAGACCTTCCCGTTATGGGAGATGGAGAATTGGACCTGCTTGGGAAAGAAAATGCCGACCGGCAAATCCTGCAGCACATTCACGGAAATTTCCTGAATCGTAGATACTTGCTCCAGATCGATGGTGACGATCCGGCTTCCCTGCCAGATGCTGCCGACATATGCCTTGTTCGAGAAGGTCGTACCGCCGTATTCCCCATCGGTTAATTGCCGGCCTGTATCATCCGGATGGGCGGCCTCCACCGTACTGAAGTGTGAATCCCGCGGATAAGGGGTTTCCAGCGTATAGCTCTTGCCCAGCGCCAAATTGACCAAACCGCCGTCCGGTTCGGAGTGAGCCGGTTGGGCGAAACCGGCCGCAGGGACGAGAGAGATGGCCAGCATCGCTGCTAGGCATAATGAAAACCATTTGCGTAATTTCATAATTTTTATCCTCCTTTGTACCCATGAAGTTTAATAGCTATGAGCTGCCCCTTCAGCCTGCTTCTACTTGAGGCCTGTCAGGGAAATGCCTTGGATGAATTTCTTCTGCACGAAGAAGTACAGGACGACAATCGGAACCGTGAACATCGTAGCCGAGGCCATCAACAATCCCCAGGAGACCTTATGTTCTCCGATAAAGGCCCGCAGGCCGACTGACAAGGTCCACTTGTCGGGATCATTCAGATAGATGAGCGGACCGAGGAAGTCCTTCCATTCATTCAAGAAAGCAAACAGCGCCACCGAATACAGCGCCGGCTTGGCCAACGGCATAATGATTTGCCAATAAATCCGAAATTCCGAGGCCCCGTCGATCTTGGCCGACTCCGTTAATTCATACGGAATGGTCAGGAAAAACTGCCGCATCAGAAAGATGTAGAAGGGGATCCCGAACAGGTTCTGAAGAATGATCGGCCAGTATGTATCGACCATGTTCAGCTTGTTGAACAGCACATAAACCGGGATCATCGTCACCTGGTAAGGCAGCATCATGGAGCCCATCATGATGAAGAACATCAGATTGCGGCCGCGGAATTGAAGCCTGGAGAATCCGTAAGCGGCCAGCGGTGCGGAAATAAGCTGGCCGATCACCGCCAGGGCGCACAAAAACAGCGTATTCAACGTATAGCGAAGAAAAGGAATGGCCTGCACAGCATTGGAATAATTGAGCCATTCGAATGTACTCGGCCACCATACGACAGGCAGCGAGAAGATTTCTTCCTCCGACTTAACCGAGGTTAAGACGAGCCAGACGAAAGGAAGCAGGAACAGCAAGCCGACGAGAGCAAGCCCAAGATGCGGCACCAGGCTTGTGCGGATGGAACGTGCAGCGGATGGTCGGGCCATTATTTCTCACCCCCGTAATAAACCCAGCGTGCCGAAGTTTTGAACACAAGCAGGGTAAGCCCCATAACGAATAGAAACAGAATCCAGGCCATGGCGGATGCATATCCCATATTCAGGAACGAGAAAGCGGTCTGGTACAAATAAATGGCGTAGAACAGCAAGGAATTCTCCGGTCCTCCGACCGACTGGGACGCTTCCGCGAAGATCATCCCTTCGGTGAAAAACTGGAAGTAGCCGATCAGCCCCATAATCAGCAGGAACAATGTGACCGGAGAGATGGAGGGAAGCGTAATGTTCCAGAACTTGCTCCATCGTCCGGCTCCATCGATCTCCGCAGCTTCATAGAACGATTGCGGAACGTCCTGCAGGGCGGCCAAATACAGCACCGTATTCGTTCCCGTCGCCCAGAATCCCATCAGGATGATGGCGGGCTTGGTCCATGCGGGATCGACCAGCCAGTTCGGCCCGTTAATGCCGATGCTCCCGAGCAGATCGTTGACAAGGCCGTATTGCGCATTGAGCAGCCACATCCACAGCAAGGAGCTGGCAACCGCCGGAACGAGAGTGGGCAGGAAATAAATCGTGCGGTACAGAGCCTGCCCCTTTACCTTCGTATTCAACAGCATGGCCATGGCTAACGCGAAGGCCAGGTGGGGAATCAGGCCGAAGACGATCAGGTAGCCCGTATTGAATAAAGACAGATAAAATTTATCATCGGCAAAAAGATTAACGTAGTTCTCCGCTCCGACGACATCGGGCGGGGAGAATAAATTGTATTCCGTGACGCTGTAATAGAACGACATCAGGATCGGATACAGCTTGAAAACAACGAAGCCAATCCACCAGGGACTGGTGAACAACAGGCCGATTAGGAAAGCTTTGAACGCCCTGTTCCGTTGCCCGGCCGTTCTCGTTCGATTGGTCATCAGTTCTTCCGGCCTCCTTCAATGGCTGAATCATAGATAGGGCTTGAACGGCGGCGGACGGACGGCCGAAGAACGCGGAGCATCATCCATGCTGCTTCCCGGCGTCCGCCTGCTGCCTCCCGGATTATTTATTCGCTTTGTCCGCCAGCGGCTGGATCTTCTCCGCCACTTTATCCATAGCTTCCTGGGCGGAAGATTGGCCTTTCAGAGCTTTCTCCGTTTCTTCGCTCAACGCCTGTAAATATTGATTGATATACACGTTGTTGGGGAAGCCCTGCAAATTCTCGCTCTTGGCCCGCTCGTAGAAATCCCACATCGTTCTCAGCTCTTCGTTCTTCGTCAGCCTTTCGTCATCCAGTGCTTTCTTGACGGTCGGAATGACTTTGGACTCCTGGGCGAATGCCACTTGCGTATCGACGCTCATTAAATATTTCAAGAATTCCCACGCTTCGTCAGGGTGCTTCGCTTTCTTCGGAATGAAGACCCCGCGCGGGGAAACCATACCCGATCCCTTCAGGTCGGGGCGATCCGCCGGATAAGGGAATGGGGCGATGCCGATAGGGCCGTCAGCGGTTCTTTCCTCGGTGAAGTTATATTCCCACCCGATGATCATGGCGATTTGACCGGTCAGCATCGGATCCTGCGGCGTGCCTCTTTGGCCGAGCCCGGACTTGAATTTGCCGACGGCATCGTTGCCGTACAGCTCGTAGAATTTGCGCTGATACTCGATGGAGGCAACGTTCTCCTTGCGGTTCGGGGTTACCTTGCCGCTATCGTCCACCCAGGAGCCGCCGAAGATAACGGGCCAGAAAACGTTATCGATCCACGGATAGTCCGGCAGAAAGCCGATGTTGGTCAGATTGCCCGATCCGTCTTTCTTGGTCAGCTTCTGGGCGTAATCGAGAAGCTGGTCCAAGGTCTCCGGCGGTTCGGTAAGGCCGGCTTCCTGGAAGGCTTGCTTGTTATACATAAGGGTGTTGGCCATGCTCATGGTAAAAGGAACGCCGTAGTATTTGTCGCCTACCTTCATTCGTTCCATAGCGGCAGGGACGACCGAGCCGATATCGAAATTGTCCTTGGAGAAATAGCTGTCCAGATCCAATACGGCTCCGGCATCGGCCCAAGGGCCGATGTTGTTCCAGAAGGTCAGGGCCACATCAGGCGGATTGCCCCCTGAAATCGCTGTCAATTGTTTCGTGGCGTCCTGATTACCGAGCACCTTCACCTTGATTCGGTCTTGACTCTTGTTGAATGCTTCCACCGTCGCTTCGATTGGTCCGGAGTCTTTCTCGGACCAGACATGCCAGAACGTAATCTCCACCGCATCCTTCGGTTTATCCGCCGGCTTCTGGGATGGCTGCGTTTGCGGCGATGTTCCGGGCGTGGCTCCGGCGTTGCCGGAAGGGGTTGAGCCGGAACCGGAGCCGGAGCCGGAGCTGCAACCGGCTGCCAAAGAACCGATTAATAAACTAATCAGAACAGGAGAGGTAATTTTTTTGAATCTCGCTTTCATAGACCGAACTCCTCCTTCTTAAAGTCACTGACATAATTTTTTATCTTTTTGCCGCTTTGTCCCGAATCTTGCTGTTGAGTAACACCCTCCCCCTTTTTTACGGACAAGACTGAATCCGCTTACATCGTTTTTCAAAAAAATCAGATAAATTCGGTGCTACTAAAAATATAGCACAGAATGGAATTAAATTCCGCTATTATTTTAAAAAATAACGGTTTTTTTCACCTTGTTCTTAGAAAGAGTGAAAAAAGCTTGCTGCCGGATCTTCAAAAAGTCAGTGAAGGTTAGGAGAGTGTGCCAATATTTGCTATAATAAATGATATATTTTGCGATGGAGAGATTTTCTTGAACGCGAGCGCTTTCTTGAAATACTCCGATTATCTCATACATATTAATATCTATATATAGAAAGAAGGGCTGGCAGAATGAATATTTATTCAGTGAAATATACATCAACCGAAACCTTGTTTGACGAAGAGAAGCAGAGAAAGCAAAACATCGTATCCGTTCGGGCCAAGGACGAGGAAGATGCCAAGCAGAAGGTGCTGGAGAAGCTTAAGGCGGAAGGCAGGCACAGCCAGATCGTGATCCACTCGGCTAGGCTGGAAGGCAAGGTGAAACGAAGCACTCCGCTGCTGATCGGAGTCGTGATCGTTGTTATTCTGATTTTGTTATCGATATTTAACCGTTAATGGAGGGTTCTATGCATATCAAAGGGAACCCGCAAGTAGCTGAAATCCCTCTGACCATGATCAGGCCTCATTTGCAGGGCATTCCGGATGTTGCTCTGCCGGCCCCTTACCGGATTCGTTCCTTCCGGCCGGGAGATGAGCATCTATGGGCAGCCATTGAGTGGCGGGCCGGAGAGTTTCCGAGCCAAGAGCAGGCGGAGCTTCATTTTAACCGCGAGTTCGGGAAGCATCTCGATGAAATGCAGCTTCGGTGCTTCATTCTGGAAGACGGGCCGGGAACCGCCGTCGGAACAACAACGGCATGGTACAACACGTTACGGGGAGAACCGTATGGGAGAATACACTGGGTCGCCATCGTACCGGAGCATCAGGGCCGGGGGTTAGCCAAGCCTCTGCTTTCCCATGTGATGAAACGTCTGGCCGATTTCCATGACAGAGCATATTTGACCACGCAAACGACAAGCTGGAAAGCGATTCAGATGTATCTTCAATTCGGTTTCGAGCCTTGGGTTGTCGAGGAGTCCTGCAGGGAAGGCTGGGCCATGATGGAGGAATTGCTGCAGCGAAAATTACTTTAACGGACCGGATCGGCTGCCAGGCCGTGAAAGCGTTATAGCGAGAAAGACGGTTAGCTGCAACCGGCAAAAGACCCGCAAAAGTGCAGGTCATTGTCGGGTGGGTTGGCTAAAACCGCAAAAGACGAGCAAAAGTGCAGGTCTTTGGAAGGTGGTTGGCTGAAACCGGCAAATGACGAGCAAAAGTGCAGGTAAATTTGGATGTTTTGCTGATTTTACGCATTTTGGCCGGAAAGACCAGCAGATTTGCACGTCTTCTTCGGGATTTACCGAATTTTTGCAAAAAGACATGCACTTCTGTCTGTCCTTGCCCAAGGAAAAGCTTTTATCACCTAATGGACAATCCGAGTAAGGCGAGTATCCGATAGAAGAGGGAAAAAACAGAACAACGCGCGCTGTTTCCAGCGCGCGTTGCTGCTTGATAACGGCGGGACGGGCGCTAACGGCTAATCCCCCCTGCCCCCGGGACCGGCTATCGGTCCAGCTTGACCTTCAATCCGACCTCGAACATTCGCTTCCAAGGCATTTCCACCTGCTCCAGATGAATTCGTTCCGGCTGCAGATCCTGCAGGTAGGTTTCTACAAATTCGGTGAGCTTCTGCCAAACAGTTGCGGTCACTGTATCGTATACGTGAGCGACATCGAAGTAATTGGCCCCGAGACCGGGCAGAACATTCTTCGTAATGTCGGAGCGGACAAGCGCCTGATATCCCCAGTCCTCTATCAGGCGAAGCAGATAGAATTCCCGGCTAAGATGCAGGCGGTCCTCATCTTGCCGCAGTCCGGGACGGCGGTAGTAAGACTCGATAATTCCGTGGGCAATTACCGTTCCCAAAGTATTCCCGGACGTATTCCAGGCCGAATAACCTGCCAGCTTCGGCAGAAGTCCGGAGCGGGACACCATTTTCATGAAGGTGTGGTCGCTGCCGTTGGAATTGGCCACGTCCGCGAGCGCTACGGTCTTGCCTTTGGATGTGTAGTTGCGCATCGCTTGAATGAATTCATTGAAATGAACCTCCGAGAAGTAGGAGCGGTGCCGGTCGCGGAAAGCTCTCGACGATTCGGCGGCATCCTTCTGTCCGACCGGCGGCGAATGGACCATCAGCACTAAATCCGCCTCATGCGATGAGTCCGCCATGAAGGCTCCCCCTGCAGTAATATGCGATTTGATGCTTTCATTCAGGCTGCGGTCCTCATACCGGGGAATCACGAAAGGTCCTTGGGTAGACGAGTACCGGACGAAGATTTCCGGATGGTAGTCCATAGTTTCGCAGAACACTCTCGCGACCAGCGTACACCCGATTTCGTCCGCTCCCGGATATAGGAATACCCGGTCCATGAGGCCCAATTCCTCAGTCAGGAAAAGCAGCCTGCGCTGCTCCATAGCGGAGAAGCCATAATGGGCATTATCATCCAGAGGAATGATCAGGAAGTCTATAATTCCTTCCTCGGCCAGCCGGATGGAATATTCATTGACATAGGAATTAACGCTCCTGCGATGCAGATGCTCTGTCAGCACTTCCTCCGGAATCTTGCGTAGCAGTTCTTCCCATTCCTGCTGTTCTTCAGCATCGAGCTCCTCGCGTTCCTGCTTGTCCTTAAGCCAGGAATAGCGGAAGATGGAGCTTCCGTACTCCGCGTAATAATCCGGCTCTTCATCGTTGCTGCTCGCGGCCGGCGTCCTCATGATCAAATTAAAGGCATAAATTTTCAAATTCGGACGACTCAGCTTTAATTCCCGAAGCAGATCGATTCTTTCTTGGCATTGCTCGGGGCTGTAATGGTGCAGCCGAGAGGGGACGATGCCGCCATACACGAGCATATCGATCGAAAGGATAAGGCTGTCTGCCTGTTCGGCCTCTTGCTTCAGCCATTGGGCGAGTTGATCACAATCCGCCGGGCGTTTCTTATCCCCCAACATGGAAAACGGCGGTACGGAAAGAGGCAGGCCGCCCAAACGGGCAAGCTGCTCGGGATAATCTACATTGCACGGTCTTTCATCCAGCGGCAGTAAAACAATACGATTCAAAATAAATCCTCCTTAAGCTGTAAGTTCTGGGGCTCCCCGCAAAGTACCCGGAATACGCTTCGTAGGCCACGCGTCACTTTGTGGGGAATGTTTGGGGCTCCCCGCAAAGTACTGTATAAACCTTTATCGAAGCAAATCATGAAGAACGACCGCGATTAGAGGAAGGTATAGACGCCGACTCCGTTGGAGTGCAGACGGAATAAGCTGCGAAAGCTATGCGTCACTTTGTGGGGTCATCCTATGAGCGTTTGCCCACATTATAGCATGATTGACTCGGTTACAGCCGAACAATTTTATTTGATTTTGACATTTGCGGTGGAATATTTCTTCAAATGGCGGTGGAGATGAGAACAGGCGGACAGAAGGTGCAGCGCAAAAACAATGGCAGTCCGGAACAAAGGGCCGCCGCTGAGGTCGTTAACAGCGCTTGCTTTCCCGCTTTATTTGAACTATAATTAGAGCAACTTTCAAAATATAGGGGATGTCTTGATGTCGGCGGTTGTTCTTAACTAATCAATTTCATAAGGTCTCTTCCATTTCCATGAGGGATACCACAATATCAGGGCAAGGGCAGACTGGTTCTTTTCCGTTCTGATATTTCTGTGCGACGTCTTCTGTCGTCTGTACGCTGGACGGGTGAAATTCGCGCATTTGAGGTGGTTTATTTCCGTATGGATTCGTGGGAGGACCCATTAGTTAAGAACAACGGTCATCTACCATACCTAACGGATAACGGAGAGCCGTGCTTCTTGAGCACGGCTTTACTGTTGCTTATTTTGCGGGAGAAGTGTAAGGATTTCCATCCTTTTCTTTCGCGATAAGCCGATTCGGGCAGAGGGTGAACGCTTATGTTCATCCTCTGTTTTTTTATGTTTCGGGGCTCCCCTCAAAGCAATGTATAAACCATTATCGAAGCAAAGCAAGAAGAGCGACCGCGTTTAGAGGAAGGTTTAGAAGCCGACCCTTTCAGGGTGTCGGACGGATACGCTTCGAAGGCCGAGCGTCACTTTGTGGGGAATGTTCGAGGCTCCCCGCAAAGTAAGCAAGAAGAGCGACCGCGTTAGAGGAAGATTTAGACGCCGCCCTTTCAGGTTGCGGACGGATACGCTTCGGAGGCCATATGTCACTTTGCAGGTAGTTCTACCTATTTTGAAAGTAAGAGAGGTTATAACCATGAAGGATTATATAAATGAAGCCAGTGCCCATGTACAATTGCAGGAAGGAATCCGGGTGATCGAGCAGCTTTTCCTGGAATGCTATTTAAGACCGGGAATTTCTACGAAGGAGTTGGCGAGAAAAACTTTGCTTCCGCTTCCCGTTGCGGCCGCCATCAAGAAGGAATTGATCCGTGCGGGAGCCTTGCAGCAGGAGCGCGGGGTTCATTGTACTCCGGCAGGCCAAGCTTATATTGAGCGGGAACGGAAGTACGAGGGAATCGATAAGCGGCTGTATCTGAGGCTCATGGAGAAGGAATTCGATTGGAAATCGGAATTGGCCGAGCTTCTGGCGATGCTGCAGGAATGCTTCCATCGCCGTCCGCAGGTTAATGTGCAGATCGATCAATCCAAATGCACCTTGGAGACCAGCTTGAGCCGGGCGGTTCTATGCTTGAGAAACCATACTCTCATAGGTAAAAAAATATTATGCGTAGGCGATGACGATCTTGTCAGCGTGTCGCTTGGCTTTTTGCTCAAAAGACTGTTTCCGTCAGCCTCCGGGCCGAAGGGTATGATCGATGTTGTTGATATTGACGAGCGATTTTTAAGTTATATTAGTGATATAGCAGAGAGGGAAAATCTGCCGATCACCTGTCATCACGCTGATTTGCGCGAGCCTCTGCCGGAGAAGCTGTACGGGCAATACGATTGCTTCTTCACCGATCCGCCTTATACTTTGCAGGGAATGGTTCTTTTTCTCTCGCGGGGAATTAGCGCATTGAAGCCGGGGAAGGGGCTGCCTGTGTTCTTCTCCTTCGCTCATAAGTCACCCGACTTCATGCTGGCCATGCAGCGTGAATTCATTCAGATGGGCTTGACCGTCAGTGAAACGATTCCCTCCTTTAATGAATACGAGGGAGCCGAGATGATCGGAAACCGCGGACAAATGTTCATTCTGAAGTCAACGGAGCATACTCGCCCCGATATTAGCGGTCGTTTCGAGGATGCGATCTATACCGGAGAGGTCAGGAGGACTATGCGCACTTACGGGTGCAAGCAGTGCGGGGAACCGATCCTGGTCGGGATTCAAGGGAGCTATAAGACGATTGAAGAGTTGAAAAACAAAGGCTGCCCCCGCTGCAGCCATGCAACGTTCGAGCTTAAGGAAAAGAAGTCAATATAACGGATTGGATACTCCGGGGAGGAAAAACAGAATATGAAAATACGTACCATACAAGAGAGCGATCTAGAGATTATAGCGGAATACGAGAAAGAGATTTCGGTGATTTCCTTCGGCAGTGAGGCGGTAACGGATCTGGAATTCCACCGCCGCAAGCTGGCCAAGGCCATTCCCCAGGAACAGCAGGGGATGCTGGTGGCAGAGATGGAGGGACAGTCGGCCGGCTGGCTCTGGATGACCCCCAAGGTTAATTTCGTCACCAAGGAGAAATATATTATGTTCAAAAGCTTCTATATTGCCGAGCCTTACCGGGGATCCGCCTGTGCCGAGGCTTTGTTGGATGCAGGGATGCGGCTCTGCAGAGAGCAAGGGGCGAAGCGTATTGTCGGGCATGTCCATGTAAGCAATCTTCCGATGAGGGTGCTGTACAAAAATTATGGGTTCGAGCCTACTCATCTGACGATGGAATATGTAATGGATAATCCGCCCAATCCTGCGGAGGATGGGGGGATGTCGGAATGATCAAATGCCTGATCTGGGATTTGGACGATACGTTATGGGAGGGAACTCTGTCCGAGGATCGCAGGGTGACCTTGCGGCCGGGGATCATTGAAGTGCTCCGGAGCTTGGATGAGCGCGGCGTGCTGCTCAGCATTGCCAGCCGCAATGATCATGAGGACGCGATGGAGAAGCTGAAGGAGCTGGGGCTCGCCCATTATTTCATCTATCCGCAAATAGGATGGGCACCCAAAGCGGAAGGAATACGCCGAATCGTGAGCCGGTTGAACATTGGGATGGATGCCGCCGCCTTCATCGATGATAATCCTTTCGAGCGGGAGGAAGCCCGGGCCTGCTTGCCGGGGTTGGCCGTGTATGAAGCCGGTGTCTATGGGCAGCTTCCTGATTTTCCGGAGTTTCAAGCTCCGGCCATAACGGGTGAAGCCGGGAGACGAAGGGAGCTGATGCTGATCCGGGCTGAGCGGGAGGACGCAGAGAGACAGTTTCCCGGTATGCGGGAAGAGTTCCTGCGTTCCTGCTCCATGGAATTGATGGTACGCCCGGCCCGCCAGCAGGATTTGGCCAGGGTCTATGAATTGGCCGCACGAACGAATCAATGGAACAATGGGCTCGAAAGGGTCTCGCAGGACGTTGTGCGTAATTATATGGAAATGGGAGATAAGAGGCTATATGTGGCGGAGCTCAAGGACCGATTCGGTGACCACGGCATTGTCGCGGTAGCTATGCTGGATCTGCTGGAGGAGGGGCTGGCGGAAATTCGCTTGTTCTGCATTTCCTGCCGGATAGAAGGGCGCGGGATTGGAAATGCCTTCCTGGGGACCGTGCTGGAACTTCTTCAGCTCGATCATCCTGAGCTGCGGGAGGTGCGCTGCGGGTATAAATCGGAAAGCCGGAACCGCCCGGCCTTAATGCTGCTGAAGCTGCTTGGATTCACCCTCCAGGAGAGGAAGGATGACTTTTCCGTGTACGGATTGCCGCTGCCTGTTTCTTATCTGACGCCGGATTGGATCCATGTTCACAGCCCGCGCAAAGCGACAGAACCAGTGGAAGAGAGGAACGGCGATGAGGTGGAGCGAAGAGTGATCAGCTTGGTAGCCAAGCTATGGGGGCGGCCGGAGGTCGGACCGGAGACCGTGCTGCTGGGCGGCCGCGGGATTCTGGATTCGGTGACGGCCGTTCAACTGATTGCGGAGCTGGAGAATGAATTCCGGGTCGTTTTCGATGAAGACGATCTGCTGCTGGAGTCCTTGTCAACTGTCGGAAACGTGGTCCGCTTTATTGAAGCGAAGCTCAACTAGGGACTTCAAAACGGCGATTTCACCTTTGATTCCCTTTCCTCCCTTTACGGGAAGCAAACTATAAGTCCGGCCCGAGCGGAAAGATTTTACGCGGTCGTTCAGTTCGGATGCCGGGGTGCTTCATCTGTATCTCCGTCTATTTATCGAAAAAAGACAAAGAAATGGTTCCAATTGGCGGCGTAACATGATTAAATGAAAAGGAGAGTAGGTCATTCACGGAGACAAGGAATTTTGGCCTAATTTGGGGCGGGTCCAAATATTTCCATTTGCCGCGTTTCGCGTGGCTAATAAAAACTGAGTGAGGTTTACGGTCATGAAGAAAGACAGAGACAGCAATCTGTTGGTCAGAAGATTGTGGTTCAAGACAAAACGGGCTCTATTAAAAACTGCCGCTGTATTAATGATTATTTGGAGTATTCTTTGGTTTATTGTTATGCTGACGAACGGAGTGGATGAAATCGGGTTATTTCTCATTATGATTCTTCTGTTCGGGATTCTTCCGCTCGGCGTTGCCCTCTATATTCTCGGTCATCTGAAGAAAACAAAATATGACCTGCCGGAGCCGGATTATGACCCCTCCAAGGATCAGCAATTGGAGAAAATCGTGCTGGCCATTGCCGTATCCCAGGACGGTCTCGTCACTCCTGCAGATATTGCCTTGGGATCCGAGTTCTCGCTGGAAGTAGCGAAGCAATATTTGGAGTCTTTAAGAGAGCAGGGATTCGCTCATTTGAAGATCGCCGAGAATGGGACTTACGTCTATCACCTTCCCTATGTGCTTTCGTATGACCAGAAGAAAAACGCGGAAAGCATATAGGCCGCCCGGCCCGTTCCGTTGTGGCTTGCCATCTATGCATTATTCATGCGGCTTCCCTGAGTAAGCCGCTTTAATATTTTCGGGCAAGGGCAGCCGCAGTGAATCCGAAAAATAGGAAACAGGCCATATTTTAGCAAAATAAATAGCGGCCAAATTCTAGTTCTGAAGAACTTAAAGACCACTTTTGGACTAAACGGACATCACCGGAACAGACAGCCTTAAGTCGTAATTTCCAAGCGATTAATTTACGTTTTTCGCCAAAACAAGAGACTTTTGACGCTGATAAAAAAACTTTGTCAAATCCTATGAAAGCGCAATAATATTTTGGGTTTTCAAAACTGGAAATCATTATATAATAGAGGTAGATTATTAAAAATATTAACAACATCAAGGATTACCGACCTGAAAAATTGTATAGGGGAGCGTTGAAGTCTATTCCTTATGTGGGCACTTGGGATAGATGGAGCTAGTAGTGCAACCGACCATCTTTCATTTTAATTGAGAGGTGGTTTTGTGTTTTTTTTGGCCCCTATCTAAACCGTGAGGCTGAAAATATGACTATTCGGAAGGTGATTTTTTGAATCGGTACATTAAGAACGATAGTGATTTTGTACTGGCGCTCATAACCAAACAGCGTGTCTCTATCTGGGATAAGGATCATCTGATCGATTCCGGAGGCGAGGTGGAGTGGGTGACGGCCAATACCGTGAAAATTAACAGCCGGGCATATCCTAGAGAGTTCTATCAATTTAGACTGGATTTTTCAAAATGTTCGCAGGATAAAAAAGGATTATTATAAGTTATGTAGAATATCTTCTATATTATGTAATAGCTGCTTCATCTATATTATCTAATAACTGCAGTAAATCAGGATGGTCATCATCGGTTATGCGAATCCGTATGGCTTCGGGGATTGACGATCTGCTTCCATATTCCTTTCTTTGAAGACCTTTACATAGCCTGGAGGAACTATGAAGCCAATTCCGCCGGAACAATGTAACGGGTTGCGAGCAATGAATGGCTGGCGGATTGACATGCTCTGACAGAAATCATCAGGCGGGGAGCATTGGGAAGATTCCGATACGGACCAGATGGACGCTGCAAGCTTTGATCCGATGATTGTGTTAACTGAATAGGTTTACTTCCGTAATCAAAGTTTCGGTATATAGAGAAAGAGCCTAATCCGGTGTACAGCTCTTATATCAGGATATAAGCCCTAATAATCAATAGTTTATTCGCAGCAGCACTTCAATTAAACGCGGAGGTTAATGGCATTGGATCGAGTTGTTATAACGGGCTATGGATTAAAAGCTCCTGGTATTGGTAATAAAATTCATTTCAGGGATATATTAGAGAACGGGGTTTGTACACAACAGCTCGTTTCCGGCTTGGGACCTAATGGATCTGACATCATTTGCGGCAGAATTGATGATGAGCTGATTTCACTTCCCGATCGCAAATATCGATATTATCCTCGTGTGGCCCGAATGGCCATTGCCGCCTCGGAGGAGGCTGCCGAAATGGCCGGGCTCAAGGGAGATGAGCAGCAAGCGGGCATTATCATGGGAACATCCGTCGGGGGATTGAAGGAGATTGAGGAATACGCGCTTATCAGCGGCAGTCGGCAGTACCGGAAGTTTCCGATCTCCGGCGCCGGAGCCGGCAACCCGCACAGCATTACGGCTGCGATCTCCCAGCACTTGGGTATAAAGGGCCAAGCCTTCACCCTGAGCACTGGCTGTACCGCCGGAGTCGATGCGATGATGATGGGGAAGCTGCTTCTGGAGAGCGGGCAGTGCGAAATCTGCATTGTCGGCGGATCGGACGCGCCAATTACGGTTGGCAGCGTATACAGTTTCATGAGATTAGGCGCTATGTCACGAGAGACCGATATTTCCAGTGCCGGAGTGCCCTTCTCCCTGAGGAGCGACGGTTTTGTCGTCTCTGAAGCAGCGGCGGTTCTGGTTATGGAGCTGGAGAGCCGCGCCAAGAGGCGGGGAGCCCGAATATACGGAGTGCTGACGGGAATTCATAGCAACAATGATGGCCTATCCATCTTCGAGTCGGATACGACAGGACAGAATATGATCGCTGCGATGAAGGGAGCCGTTGGAGGTATTCAACCGACCTATGTGAATAGTCAAGCTCTGGGAATGAAAGTTAACGACCAGGTGGAGGCCATTACGCATCGCGCTCTGTTCGGCTCATCGGTTCCGATTACTTCTATTAAAGGAAATATCGGACACTCCTTCGCCTCGATCGGCAGCCTGCAAGTCATATCGGCTCTTCTATCCATGGAGTACGGATTTATACCGCCAACGATCAAGACAGAGGGGGATGGCTACGAAGACCTTCCCATCGTGAAGTCGGTCCGGTATGAAACAGTGAATCATGTAGCGATAACAACTCATGGGTACGGCGGGAACAACACATGTCTTCTACTGTCTAATTCTCAAGGAGCGAATTAAGCGGATGCTTTTTATTACAATGATCGCTTTTGCTGTCGTACCGCTATTTCTCGGTGTGGCTACAGTATTTACATTCAGGAAAACCCGATTAGCCAGAGGGTTCTTCATTTTTATGCTGTTTATCAGCGTCTGGCAGTTGGATGTGGCCATTCTATATGGATATGAATGGTGGACCCCGGAACAAATCGACAGGTTGTTCCGGTTTTTTCGCTTTGGTTTTATTATGCTGGGGCCGGCTTCCTTATATATAGCCCACATTGTTTATCATGATCTGGAAGGGCCCAAGACTGTCAAACGCCGTTTCGGCAGATTAGTCGAACATTTGGTAAGCATCCGGTTTATATTGATCTATTATGCGTTTTCTTTTATTGTCTATCTGCTGGGCTGGAGTTCCAAGGGAATCGAGAAGCTTTATTATGTGGAGCATCCGCAAAATGCCAAATATTTATACCCGATCTACGGTGAGTTCCAATTTCTGATCGCGGTAGTTCTTGTAATCTTTTTGTGCAGCTTGATCCTTTGTCTCGTTATCAGCCGTTCCGTAATCAATCGTCATATGCGCTTTTTCTTCCTGGTCTTCTGCGTTGTCTCCTTCCTGGCAGGAATAGTAGGAGTCTTTAACCTGGCAGAGGACAAGGGATTGTATCCGAGCGGGATTGCGGTGATGATATTCTCCATTACGATCTTCGCCGTCTATAACCGGATGAACGCAAATACGATACAGGATATGAATACGGAATTACTAGGGCAGAAGGAATTTCTGCGCAAGATGATCGATATGAATCCCAACTATATTTATGCGAAGGATTCGCAGGGAAATTTCTCCCTGGCTAATCTGGCCATGGCCCGCTTGTATGGCAAAAGTCCGGACGAACTGATCGGCTGCAATGAGAGGGAGTTGTCCGCCATTAGCGGCTCTTCCTCTTTCGGTATCTGGGATCGCGACCGCCGGCTTCTGGAAGGAATGGAGGAAACCGTCGGCCTGGAGGAGAAGTTTGTAGACGCGCAAGGTCATTTAAAATGGGTCCGGGTCTCCAAGATGCCGATCCATACCAGCGGGGGCAAGCAGCTTCTCTGTATCGCAACGGATATAACAGACTACAAGAGATACCAAGAGCAAATTATAAATCTGGCGTATCATGATTCATTGACCGGGCTGCCTAACCGGCTGCTGTATAACAATCGGTTGGCAGAAGCGATCACCACCTCGGAGCCGGGGCGGCTCGCGGTGATGTTCCTCGATCTGGACCGGTTCAAGCTGATCAACGATACGTTCAACCATACTACGGGGGACCTGCTCCTTAAGCTTGTAGCCGAACGGCTGCAGAAGTGTCTGCGGCCATCGGATACCGTATCGCGGCGTGGAGGGGATGAATTCAATATTATATTGAAGGATGCCACCCGGGAGGATGCTATACAAATTGCCAATGCCATTCTAAATGTATTCGATAAGCCTTATTGGCTGGACGGTCTTGAGCTTTATGTCTCAACCAGCATAGGGATAAGCATATACCCGGAGGACGGGGATGATGTCGAAACGCTGATTCGAAATGCGGATACCGCGATGTACCGCGCTAAGGAAAAGGGGAAAAATCATTATCAGTTCTATACGCCGGATATGAACGAAACGAACATGAGGAGAGTGCTGCTCGAGAAGGAAATGCATAAAGCATTGGAGAAAGGGGGATTCGAGTCGTGTATGGTGGTCTATCAGCCGCAGGTAAATGTCGCCACCGGTTTACTGACGGGAGTGGAAGCACTTCTGCGGTGGGATCATCGGGAATTAGGAATTATTTCTCCTTCTGAATTCATCCCGATCGCGGAGGAAAGCGGGCTGATTGTTCCGTTAGGGAAGTGGGCGCTGCGAATGGCTTGTTTGCAAAATGTAGCCTGGCGGAAAGCCGGTTACCTGCCTGTTCGGGTATCCGTTAATTTGTCCCCCCGCCAATTCCGGGATGAACGATTGATGGGGATGATTGAAGAGGTGCTGGAGGAGACAGGTATGGATCCTGCGTGCCTCGAGCTGGAAATAACGGAAAATATGGCGGTGCAGGGTGCCGACTACTTCGTGCGCAAACTGGCGGAGCTGAGAAGTCTCGGGGTGCAGCTTTCCATTGATGATTTCGGGACAGGCTATTCGTCCCTCAGCTATCTTAATAAGCTGCCTGTGCATAAGCTTAAGATTGACCGGTCGTTCATCCGGGATCTGAACACAAGTGTTGAGAATGCTGAAATCATTACCAGCATCATATCCATGGCCCATAAATTGAACCTTAAGGTAATAGCCGAAGGTGTGGAAACCGAAGAGCAGTTGAATTGGCTGGCGGGGAATGGCTGTGACGAAATCCAGGGATTTCTGATCAGCCGGCCTTTGCAGGCCGCCCAGCTGGAACGGAAGGGGATGTTAAGGCGCTGAGCGCGCCATCCCCTTGCCGAGTTTCCATAAGGAAAGCAATGCAGATGCAGTCGTCTGGTCCTATATAAGGAGCCGGATCAGATGACTGCTTGGTCGGAAGAATGCTGATACGTATCGGAGCTGGCCACTTCCTCCCTGGTGATTCGGTCCACAACCCGGTAATTCCAGCCCAGGAAGTTGAGAAGCGCCTTTTTGTGATTGCTTTCCATCATCGTGATCCACATTCCACGGTTGGTATGGCCCACTGTTAGCTTTTGCAATACATATCTCTTCACTTTGGATCACCGCTCCATCTCTGTAATGATAATGCCTTGACCATCCTAAGTATATGACAGCTTGATAGAAGAGTATGTCACGCAAAAAAAGTTAAAATTTTTAATTAAATTCCTCATAATTCGACAAAAATTGTTTCCGATTTGCTATATAATGGAGACAACTGTTAAAATAATGTATAACTTAATATCCTTTACCTGATTGGGAGTTTTGAAGTCTATTCTGTATCTGGGCACTTGGAATAGATGGAGCTAGTAGTGCAACCGACCATCTTTTGTCATATATCATGACGAAAGATGGTTTTTTGTTTCAAAGGGGCAAACAAGCTTTAGTTCGTATGTCCTTGAAGCATGGGGAAAGGAATTAAGTAGAAGGTTTGGAACGCCTTTATCATCGGATTTCAACTCCTGTGGTAATTCATTCATAAATTGTATAAGGAATCTGAGGATTAACTTAAGATGGGACGTCCGAACCTGGCGTGAAGTATTAATTAGCCGCTGCTTAATCAAGAATGAACCGATCCCTTAGGCTGCTGCCGTTCTCTATAAAGAGAGCGGATCGCTTATCCCGGCTGTACATAGGGCAGAAAATTTAGAGCGAGACCGGCAGACAGGGCAACGGGTTGTGAAATCAAGCAGGCAGGCATAGCTTCATCCGCAGTAAAAGGACAAAAGGAACAGAAGGTGAGATGATGAATAGAAAGTGTACCATCCCGGGGTGTGACAAGCCGTTGAAGGCGAGAGGGCTATGCTCTATGCATCACCAGAGATGGTGGAGAAATGGCGATCCGTTAGTGCTGAAACAGCAAATCATGAAGATTTGCAAAGTGAAGGACTGCGGGGAGCCGGCCAAATGCAAAGGCTATTGTTCTGTACATTATGCCAGATGGAGAAAGCATGGCGATCCGAATCATGTGCGTGAAGTTATCCGTATATGTACGGTCGAGAACTGCGGCAAAAAACATCGGGCCAGAGGTCTATGCGCTTCCCATTACCAAATCTGGGCCAGGAACAGAGACCTGCTTAAATCAGGAGACAGCAATAAAATCAATTTTCGGAAATTGCTTTATCGAAACATGCCTTAGAGGCATGTTTTTTTGTTTGGAAACGCTGCTGAATGTCTGGTCCCCGAATAGCATCCGGGATAGGAATCTAACAATTGGGCTCCATTTTGTGGGATTATGTTGGCTGCGAAGACGTCTTTGAGAAGACTTATGTAAAGTTCTTATTAATTTAATAAGATTACTCAACAATTTTCTACATGGATTTAAGACAACGCAGTCACAGGTTTTCAACAAAAAACGTGACTAACGCTCTACGATTTATGGATTTTTCGATTAATTATTGATGGGATCACATCCTAGTTTATGCCAGCGGAACTAATTTCTATCGGAGCTACTATAGTCTGTTTGTAGCTTGTGAGCTTTTTGTTCCCTATGTATAATCTTGGCAAATAACGCAGTTGTTAGCTTTCCGGTCAAGATAATAAGTCGAATCGGATAGCATAATCCCGGATAAGCCGACATCCGTTGACAAGAGACAACAAGGCAGGGAGGCCATCCCGGTTAATCTATTTGTAGAGAATTAACGGTATGGACAGGGGCAATTCTGTGAGTAAGCTCCTTGAGAAAGCCCTTCCTTCGGGGATGAATGCCGCTTGAAGAGATTGTTGTGAAATCGCATTCGGCAGCAGCTTTGTAAGGATATCACGGGGAATCTCTTGTTGGAACACAACTTCGATCCGTCTGCGGCGGCGACGAGCGGCATGTCCGACGACTGCCGGTTAGTAGTATGAACCGGGAGAATGGTTGCGGAATGAAAAATTTCATTCAGGACACTAATAGGGTCCTAAGAATCAACTTTAGGAGATTAAGACGAATTTTGCGGCATGTCTGTTTCTTGTTGTCGGTTTTGGTTAATAACAACACTGCAGGATCTTCTTTATGAAAAAGCTCCTAAGGAGGGATTAGGGATTGAGTTATTCAAAAAGATTGATACTGCTGATGGGTATCGATTCTGTCATCGTCATCTTCGCGATTTACGTAAGCAATTATGTGGCGTCATCTTCCTTCAGCCCATTCTCCTACACACTGGCGGTTAGCGCAGCAACTTTGTTTACATGCCATCATTTGTTTGCCTATAGGTACAAGCTGTACAAAAAGGTGTGGAGATACGCAAGCGTCATGGAGCTGCTCTCGATTTTCAAAGCGGTTACTTTCTCTGCAGCGATCACGATGCTGGTTCAGGGACTGCTGGCCGGACAAATTTACTGGAAGATCATGCTCATTACTTGGATGATGCACATGATCCTGATCGGCGGACTTCGCTTCTCCTGGAGGATGTACCGCGACAAATTTGTCCATAGAATAGGCAACCGCAAGCGAACCTTGATTGTCGGAGCCGGTTCCGCCGGGACGCTGGTAGCCAGACAGCTGATGCAGAACCCGGATGTGGAGCTCTATCCGCTGGCATTCATCGATGACGATGAGACGAAGCATCGGTTCGAGATTGCAGGCTTGCCGGTGCTTGGCGGGCGGGACAAAATCAGGGAAACGGTGGACAAGCTCTCCATTACGAATATCGTTATCGCCATACCGTCATTGAAGAAGAGAGAATTGAACGAAATCGTTCAGGAATGCAGCCGGACTGGCGCCAAGGTACAGATTATTCCTATGTTCGAGGATTTGGTAGAGGGCAAGGTATCCGTCAATGAGATGCGCGATGTTCAAGTCGAGGATTTGCTGGGCAGGGATCCGGTAGAGCTGGATACGGAATCGATCCGTAAATATATTACGGGCAGCACGGTTCTCGTTACCGGGGCCGGGGGCTCGATCGGCTCCGAGATTTGCCGGCAGCTTGCGGTTTTCTCTCCAAGAAAGCTGATTCTGCTCGGACACGGCGAGAACAGCATCTATACGATTGAGATGGAGCTGCGCTCCATTGTGGGAGATTCGATAGAGTTAATTACCGAAATTGCCGACATTCAGGATCGGGCCAAGATGTTCAGAATCATGAGGATGCACAAGCCGAGGGTTGTGTTCCATGCGGCGGCGCATAAGCATGTTCCGTTAATGGAACGGAATCCCGAAGAATCGATCAAGAACAATATTATAGGCACGAAAAACACGGCGGAGGCCAGTCATGAGGCAGGGGTGGAAACCTTCGTCATGATCTCCACGGATAAAGCCGTCAATCCGACCAGCGTCATGGGAGCGTCCAAACGGATTGCCGAAATGATCATTCAAGAGCTGGATGGCCGCAGCCGTACCCGGTTCGTGGCGGTCCGTTTCGGCAATGTGCTGGGAAGCCGCGGGAGCGTCATTCCCCTCTTCAAGGAACAAATTCGCAAGGGAGGTCCTGTAACCGTTACTCATCCCGATATGGTCCGGTACTTTATGACCATTCCCGAAGCCAGCCGTCTCGTCCTGCAGGCCGGAGCACTCGCCCGGGGAGGGGAGATTTTCGTCCTGGACATGGGGAAACCGGTGAAAATCGTCGACCTCGCAACGAATCTGATCAAGCTGTCGGGCTATGATCTGGACGAGATCGGCATCCAGTTCAGCGGGATGCGCCCGGGGGAGAAGCTGTTTGAAGAGCTTCTTAACGAGAATGAAGTTCATGAGGAGCAGGTCCATCCCAAGATCTATATCGGCAAAGCTACTTTGAGCGATGAGATGGCGGAGATTACCGAGATTCTGCAGCATTATGAGAAGTGGGACCGGCTGGTGATTCAGGATAGGCTGCTGCAGTTGGCCAATCGAAAGCAAACCAAGAAACTAATTGTGGTGTAAGGGAAAGGAGCAACATGGAACTAGAGATCCGCGATTACATTCGGGTAATTGGCAAACGAATCTGGTGGCTTGTCGGGATAGTCTTGTTGGCTACGATCATTACCGGAGTGGTCAGCTACTTCTTTCTGAAGCCGGTGTATCAGGCTTCCACCAAAATAATTGTGAATAAAACGAATTCATCCGCTTCCTTGGAGCAATTGGGACTAAGCGAAATCAATTTCCATATCAAGATTATCGATACCTACAAAGAAATTATTAAATCTCCCTATATTATGGAGATAGTCGCGAAGGAACAGGAACAGCTTGGAGTGACGGCTGGGGAGTTGATCCGCAGAGTGAAGGTCAGCTCGGTCAACAACACCCAGGTGATGACTGTATCGATTACAGACGGTTCCCACGAAAGAGCGGTTCAACTGGTGAATGCGATTTCTCACGTCTTCGAAAGGGAAATTGTGAATCTTATGTCCGTAGACAATGTTTCCATTCTGAGTGAAGCCAAGCCGCAGAGTCATCCGTCTCCTATCAAGCCTAACGTGAAAATGAATATTGCCATCAGCTTCGTCGTTTCGCTAATGGCGGCCCTAGGGCTGATATTCCTTCTTGAATACCTCGATGACCGGATCCGGACAGAAAAAGATGTTCACCATCATCTGGGTCTGCCGGTACTGTCTATCATCAATAAAATGAAACCGGAAGATGTTGTTAATGTGGCTTCTTCCGCCATTCCCAAACAGGCAGGTGAGCCGCATGTCACGCTTGGACAGCAAGAATAGACCGATTATAGCCGATATCAACAAGAAGTCACCGATTTCCGAAGCCTATCGGACGCTGAGAACGAATATCGATTTTTCGTCGATCGATCATCAAATTCAAGTCATCATGGTTACCTCGCCTGGGCCAGGAGAGGGGAAATCGACGACGACGGCCAATCTGGCCACAGTGTATGCACAGGCTGAGAAGAAAGTATTGGTCATCGATGCGGATTTACGCAAGCCGACGATGCACCAGACCTTCGTCAAGACCAATCGATGGGGATTAACGAGCGTATTGGCCGGGCAGTCCCCGTTCGCCAAAGTGATTGCGAAAACGCATATAGATAATCTGGATCTGCTCACCTCCGGGCCGGTTCCGCCCAATCCGTCGGAGATGCTCTCCTCCAAGAGATTGAGCGCACTTCTCGAGGAGCTTCGCACCCAATACGATGTCATTCTGATGGATACTCCTCCCGTATTGGTTGTGACGGACGCCCAACTGATTGCCGCCAAAAGCGACGGGGTCCTGATGGTCATCGATTCGGGGAAGGTTAAGAGGGAATCCGCACTGAAAGCCAAGGCAAGCCTTGAGTTGGTGCAGGCCAGAATGCTGGGAGTCGTTCTGAACAACGTCGATCAGCGCCGCAATGAGGACAGCTATTATTACTACTACGGGACCCAAGAGTAGCTGAACCAGTTGGAATGAGGCCTACTGCCCGTAAAATACCAAGTATTCGCATATCTTTAATAATAATTTTTTTAATAAAAAATAACCGTTTCGACATAAAGGCGATTTCGCGGTTTTCAGCTGCGAAGGCCAAGGAAACAGGTAAAGTCTGCTGCACCTCTATCACTGCAGGCACTCGGTCATGCTGTGGGCGCCCGGCGCCTTAGACGTAAATCGTCGAGGGTATGATGTGAGGAAGGGTTGAATGCCCTATGTCAGCATGAACCAATTAACGTTAAAAACAGCATCAAACGGTTTTGGTTCTGCTTTTAACGTTAATTCTTACACAACAAAAGGCAGTTTCAGGTTTTATCATCTATACAAAATAATTGACGAAAAGGGATAAGAAATGGGCAAAAAAATATCATTGAAGAGAAATTTCAAATGGATGTTTGCGGCAAATCTCCTATACGCTTTTTTGCAGTGGCTGATGCTGATCATCATGGCGAAGCTGGGTAACGAAGAGCTTGTCGGCTACTATACATTAGCTCTTGCGGCCACCACTCCCATTATGCTGTTTTTCAGCTTTCAATTACGGGGGATTCAAGCTACAGATGCCAGGGATGATTACCAATTCAGAGACTATTTTTCCTTAAGAGTTATCGGAGTTTTCCTGGCTCTGCTTGTCTGCATAGCGGTTTCATTCTTAAGCGATTATTCCTTCGAAGCGAAAATCATTATATTTCTAATTGCCATAAGCAAGATGATCGAAGGAATCAGCGATGTCATCTATGGTTTGCTGCAAAGACACGAAGTGATGAATAAAGTGGCCGTGTCCATGATTTCCAGAGGGGCGATAAGTTTATTACTGTTCGTTCTCTTTTATTGGGTTACTCGCAATTTTTATCTGGCGATTCTAGGTTTTGTCCTGGGTTGGCTTCTCGTCATGCTGTTTTATGATTTTCCTAATGCCATGAAGTATATCGACAAACCCTATTTGACGTTTAATTACAACAAGCTATGGCGGCTGTTTCTTCTGGCCCTGCCTTTGGGTGCCATCATGATGATGGGAGCGTTGAGCACGAATATTCCAAGATATTTTATTGAGAATTATTTAAGCATAGAACAATTGGGGATATTCGGGGCGATTTCCTACATTTTGGTTGGGGCAGCGAGGTTTACGACAGCGATCTCCCAGACGGTAAGTCCGCGTTTAGCCAAATATTACGCAAGCGGGAATAAGGGAGCTTTCGTCAAACTATTGGCGCTCGTGCTGCTGGTCAATGGTGCTCTGGGAATGGTTGGGCTTGCCGCGGCAGTTCTGTTTGGCGAACCCATATTGACGCTAGTCTATACGGAAAGCTATGCGGTATATTCGGATTTATTTGTATGGGTAATGCTTATTTCTCTATTTTCTTTTCTGGGAAGCGCGTTGGGAGTCGGGGCCACGTCTATGAGGATTTTTACTTCACAGGTCCCCATTCACATTACGAAGCTGGTTGTCACGATTATTTGCTCCGTATGGCTGATCGAAGATTACGGATTGAATGGAGCTGCATGGACTTTGGCTGTTGCCGCTTTTGTTTCCATGGTCTTTTACACCACGTTGATTCATAAAGGCTTGAAAAATATCCGACAAGTTGAGGTAGGAATATGAAAAAACTGATGGATGGGCAAATTTTAATGCAGAATAATGTGGGCGGATTGTACCCATATATGTTTAAGAAAGAGGATGGGATCTATTACTCGGATCAATGCCAGTCTGCCGTCAGCCTACTATCGGAAGAAGAAAGAGTAATAGACGAGGCATCAGTCTACTCTATGCTATGTTACGGGTATATTTGCGGCGAGCGTACCTTGATCCGGAACTTGTTTCGCTTGCCTTGGCTAACCGAATTTCACTCCTCCGGAGAGATTGTTCATCACAGCGTAGAGCCGTATAATCAGGAAGAAAGTCCGCCGAAGGAAATCGCCAAACAATTAATCGCAGCTTTATCTAAGGAAATTAGGGAGCAGTGCCAAAATTATGATCATATCTATCTCTTATTAAGCGGCGGGATGGATAGCCGTGTTGTAGCCGCCATTCTTAGGCAATTGGAGAAAAACGGGGAAATTCAGGGCCGCATTCATGCGGTGACTTGGGGGAAGAACAATAGCCGGGATGTTGTGTATGCGCAAAAAATTAGCGAGCTGTTCCAATGGGAGTGGCATTATGCGGAATTGAACGAAAGCTATCTCCTTTCCAATTTTGAATTGGCCGCTGTGAAGCTTGGCGCGGAAATCAGCCCTGCCCATTTGCATCGTTTTAATTGGTTCGAGCGATTGGGGAAGGACAGCATCGTTCTGGCCGGCAGTTATGGAGATAGTATCGGGAGAGCCGAGTATTCATCGGTTCACGCTTCCAGGCTGAAGCCGCATTGCCCCAGAGAAAGATACAGTCTGCTGAACACGGAGCTTCTTAATGACGTCGATGCAGAGCTTAAGGAAGAGCTGGCCCAATTTAGAGCAAGATATAAGGAAGCTTCTTACGAGCAGCTTAACGAATACGAGATGCAGGCACATTATTTGCGAAGAATGCTGGGCAATGCGGCCAACCTGATCATGAATTGGACCCATTTCTATCAAGCTTTTACCGCCAAAGAAGTTTTTACTTTAATGTGGAAATATAGACACACCGTGCGTAATGACCAAATATATTTCGAGCTGCTGCAAATGATCGAGCCCAAATTGTTAGATCTCGCCTGGGCCCGTACGGGAAATAAATACGGGGGAGATGGCGAAGGAGACACCTTGTCCAAGAAGCATCATGATTACGGGTTATGGCTGAGGAGGCATTGCTCGGATTTCATGGAAGAACATCTGTTTAATCAACAAATGCACAAATTAAACTTGTTTGATATGAAGCAGTTGGCTTTTATGTACAAGGAATGGAGAAAAGAACCCGCGGCCATCCATTCCAAGCTGGGCGACCGTCTTAGCTGGATTACGGTCTTATCGTTGTTCGTCAACCATTACGGACTTCAGAGCCGCAGCCAGCGGGTGAAGAGGAGTATAATCGATATTCCCAAATTGAAGGCCAAAATTTATGAGAAAACCTATCGAATAGGGAAGAGTATCCAATATAAGGCGTGATAATGTGGCAAACAACCAAATAAACATTCTTCATATTTTCAGTAAAATGAACCGGGGAGGAGCCGAGCTGAGGACGATCGATCTGCTGGACAAAATCGACCTAGATGCTTACTCCTTTTATTTTTGCGCCTTAAGCGGTCAACGCGGCGAGCTGGATGATCTCATTGCCGGCATGGGCGGACAAATGACCTACTGTAAATTTAGAAGCATCACTTTTCCTTACAGGTTTATCAAACTGTTGAAACAACATCGCATTCATGTCGTCCATTCCAACATGTACTATTTCTCCGGATTAATATTAATGTTGGCGAAAATCGCCGGAATTAAAGTAAGAATCGCTCATTTCAGAACGACGGATAGCGGCAAAAAGGGAGGCAGGCTGCAGCGGTACAAGTACAATCTGATGAAGTCCTTGATCAATCGTTATGCGACGATAATCCTGGGCGTGAGCAGATCCTCTATAGTATCCAGCATGGGCAAGGATATAGTAAACGACAAGCGGACAGAGGTTATCTATAATGGCATCGACTTGAACAAAATTAATGGGCCGGTGGATGAGGAAAAATCGTTGAGAAGTAAGTACCGCCTAGGGGAAGACAGTAAAATCGTTATTCATATCGGGAGATTGGTGGAAGCGAAAAACCACATTAAATTAATTAAAGTATTCAAAGAAATGGTGCGAAAGGGGGATTATTATTTATTCTTGGTTGGCAAGGAAAATGAACCGACAGCCGGTCTGATAAGGGAGAAAATAGAAGAGTATGCGATCCGGGACAGAGTCTTCTTTCTGGGAGTTCAGAGTAATGTATACGAATTATTGCAGCAAGCCGATCTGATGATTTACCCTTCAATCCGTGAAGGGCTTCCCGGTGCGGTTCTCGAAGCATTGGCTTGCGGGGTTCCGGTATTGGGCAGCAGCATTGATCCTATAGTGGAATTGGCCTCTTACTTTAAAGTTCTTAAGTATCTGCCTTTAGAGGCAAATGACGAGCTGTGGGCATCCGAAGCGGTCGGGTTAATAGGAGAAAGTGAGAGAATGTCTTTCAAAGATCATGCTTATGAAGAGTTTCGGAATACTCCCTTTACCATCGACAAAGCCGCTGAGCAATATGTTCAACTAATGGATAAGGCCATGAAATGATCTTGCTGCCGGTAAATTTATGATCGGATAAATGTGTCATAAGAGGGTGGTTAACATAAAGGTGCTTTTTGTTCATTCGCATACTTTCCAATATGATGATGAGGGTGTCGTTTATTCCGACGGCAAATTGCCCTATGAGGTCTGGCGAAGATACCTTAACCATTTCGACGAGCTTGTCGTTGTGGGAAGGGGGAGGAAAATCAAAGACAATAAAATATTAAAGGAAGCGAACGTATCCAGCGGTCATCGCGTTAAGCATATTTTCCTGCCTTCTTTGACGGACATCAAGCGGAGAATTCGCAACAAGGCAATTGTAGTTAATCGTATGGAGGAAATAATCAGTGAAGTGGATGCGGTCATCGCCAGAATGCCGAGCGAGTATTCCGAGATCGCCATTCGAATTGCAGCCAGGAACAAGAAGATGTACGGGGTAGAGCTGGTGGGGGACGTTTTCAACTCGTTATGGAATCATGGGCATATTTTCGGAAAGCTGTTGGCCCCGATCAGTATGCTGAAGAACAAAAAAATAGTGAAGCAAGCCCCCTTCGTGCTATACGTCACCCAGAAGCAGCTGCAGGAAATCTACCCCAATACAACAGGAAGGCAAGTCGGCTGTTCTAATGTAGAGATCCCAAGTGTCGATGAGGCAGTTCTTCTGCAGAGATTGGAGAGAATTAACGCTACTACGGCCGGCAAGAAAATTCGAATCGGTCTCATCGGCTCCTATGCGTCGAAATATAAAGGAATCGATACGGCCATCCGAGCTCTGGATATCATCCGTCAATCCGGGCATAACGCGGAATTGAGAGTGTTAGGGAATGGCGATCCTGCCCGTTATATAAAATTGGCCAAAGAACTTTATCTGGAGGATAAAGTTTTTTTTGATGGGTCGCTGCCGGGGGGAGGCCCCGTACTGAGATGGTTGGATGAAATAGACCTCTATATTCAGCCCAGCAAGACCGAGGGGCTGCCCAGATCCTTAGTGGAGGCTATGAGCAGAGGCTGTCCATCCGTGGCTTCCAGTGTAGGGGGGATTCCCGAATTGCTGCCTCCGGAGCATCTTCATCCGGCTGGGGATTACAGACAGTTGGCGGGCAAACTGCTTCATTTGTTGAAGGATCAAACTTCCATGGCGGAAGCTGCCCGAAGAAATTTCGCCCACGCCTCCCAATATTCCTCCCCTTATTTGAACAAAATCAGGGATGAATTCTGGCATGAATTTGCGGCAGCGGTCAGAACCGGGAGAGATAGAGTAGAGACAATATCAAAAATGGATGAATTCGAGGTGCTGTAAGGATGAGCAAAAAAATAATGGTAACGGGAGCAGCCGGTTTCATAGGCTTTCATTTGTCCAAGAAGCTACTGCAAAACAACGATCAGGTTATCGGAGTCGACAATCTCAATGACTATTATGATGTTCAGCTAAAGAGAGACCGTCTGGAACAGTTGGAGAAGAGCAGCTCGTTTATCTTCCATCAGGAATCGTTGGAGAATCGGGAAGCGATTCAAGCTGTTTTCGAACGGCATCAACCGGAATTGGTCGTCAATCTTGCCGCCCAGGCGGGAGTGCGCTACAGTCTAACGAACCCTTATGCCTATATCGATTCCAATATTGCAGGCTTCATGAATATACTGGAAGCCTGTCGCCACAATAACGTAAAGCATCTGATCTATGCCTCCTCCAGCTCCGTCTACGGGGCCAATACGAAGATGCCCTTCTCGGTTCACCAGAATGTGGACCACCCGCTAAGCTTATATGCGGCTACCAAGAAGGCCAATGAATTAATGGCCCATACCTATAGCCATCTATATGGATTACCGACCACCGGTTTAAGATTTTTTACCGTGTACGGTCCTTGGGGGCGCCCGGATATGGCGCTCTTTTTGTTTACGAAAGCGATTATAGCCGGAGAACCTATTAAAATATTCAACCATGGAAAAATGAGAAGGGATTTCACTTATATCGATGATATCGTGGAAGGAATATTCAGACTGACCCGGAGACAGCCGGAACCGAACTCCGCTTGGTCAGGGGATCATCCAGACCCCGGTACAAGCTATGCTCCGTACAGGTTATACAATATCGGGAACAATCAGCCTGTAGAGCTGCTCAGATTTATAGCAGTGCTCGAGGAGAAGATCGGGCTCACGGCCAAGAAAGAGTTCCTGCCCCTGCAGGACGGAGATGTTCCGGCAACGTTTGCCGATGTGGACGACCTGATGCGGGATGTCGGTTTTAAACCGGGAACGAGTATCGAAGACGGAATCGGCAGGTTTGTAGATTGGTATAAGCAATATTACCAAATAAGCTCCTGATGTATTGGCGCCAGGGGAGACAGGGGGGTGACACGATGAAAATTAAAGTGGTCCATGCAGTGACCATCTCACAAAGCCTGAATTTAATGAAGAGCCAAATCGGTTATTTAAAAGAGCGGGGCTATGAAATGACTTTGGTATCTTCGCCCGGAGAAGAACTGGAAGCGGCGGCCCAAGAAGGGACGCTTACTTATGAAGTGCCTATGGAGAGGGAGATTTCGCTTCGCCGGGACATCCTCTCGCTGCTGCGGTTAATCCGATTTTATCGGCGCTATAAACCGGCCATCTCTAATGTCGGCACCCCGAAAGCCGGCTTGCTGGCGGGAATGGCCGCTTTCTTGACCAGGGTTCCGTGCCGGATCTATACGTTGAGAGGGCTTCGGCTGGAAACGACAAGCGGCTTTAAAAGAAAAGTACTCCTATTCATGGAGAAAATAGCTTGTCTATGCGCACATAGGGTCATCTGCATAAGTGAGAGCTTGAAAGAACGTGCGATAGAATTAAAGCTTGCGCCCCGGGCCAAAACGATAGTTCTGGGGCATGGCAGCAGCAACGGGATTCAAGTCAGCAAATTCGAAGCATGCCGGCACAGCGAAGAAGCGGATAATCTGAGACGGAAGTACGGCCTGAAAGATTGCTTCGTGTTAGGTTACATAGGCCGAATTACGCGGGATAAGGGGATAGTTGAGCTCATAGATGCCTTTCTCCAGGTTCATAAATCCCGGCCCGAAGCAAGACTATTATTGGCAGGAACGTATGATAATGCCGCAGCTCTGCCGGAGAAGACAGTCAAAGCGATCGAACAGGAGCCATCCATCATCTATGTAGGCCGCGTCAATAATCCCGCGCCTTACTATTATTTGATGGATGTTTTTATTTTTCCCACTTATCGCGAAGGATTCGGGAATGTTTCGCTCGAAGCCGCCGCATGCCGAAGGCCGGTAATAACGACTAACGCCACCGGTGCAAGAGATACGGTGGCGGATAACGAGACAGGAATCATCGTTCCTGTGCGGAATGCCGATGAGCTGGCCATGGCCATTCATCGATTGGCTGATGAGCCGGAAACCCGCCAAAGAATGGGGGAAGCCGGATATGAGAGGGTTAAGACCTGCTTCCGGTCAGAGATCATCTGGGAAGGGCTGGATCAGCTCTATCAATCCATGTTGGCCGGCTTAAATCAAAATCAAGTCAATATTTCTAAATTAGGGAGAGAGAAGAATGGATAGGACTATTGGAGTTGTAGGACTAGGTTATGTTGGTTTGCCTGTTGCAGTAGCTTTCGGAGAATCTTATCCAACGATCGGATTCGATATTAATGAAGGAAGAATCGCCGCTTTACAATCGCATAATGACTATACCGGGGAGGTTTCCTCGGAAGAGCTTAAGAACAGCAAAATTCAATTTACCGCGGATGAGACGAAATTAAGAGAGTGCGATTTTATTATCGTGGCGGTTCCTACACCTATTGATGATTCGAAGCAGCCTGATTTCCGCCCGTTAATCAGCGCATCGGAGCTGGTTGGCCGGAATATGCAGCCGAATACGATCGTCGTCTATGAATCCACGGTTTATCCGGGGGCAACGGAAGAAATATGCATCCCTGTCCTGGAGAAGCATTCGGGTTTAACCGCGGGTAAGGATTTCTATGTGGGCTATTCTCCGGAGAGGATCAATCCGGGAGACAAGGAGCATACCTTTAAGAAAATTACCAAGGTAGTATCCGGTCAGAATGAGGAAGCCTCGAATATCATTGCCGATGTTTACGGATCGGTAGTGGAGGCCGGAGTCTTCAAGGCTTCCACCATTAAAGTGGCGGAAGCGGCCAAGGTGATAGAAAATACTCAACGCGATTTGAATATCGCACTTATGAATGAATTATCCATTATTTTCGATAGACTGGGGATCAACACGTCGGAGGTTCTTCAGGCCGCCGGGACGAAATGGAACTTTCTGAAGTTTACCCCGGGACTGGTGGGCGGACATTGCATCGGGGTCGATCCGTATTATTTGACGCATAAAGCCGATGCCGTAGGCTATCATCCGCAGGTGATTCTGGCCGGACGAAGAATTAATGACGGAATGGGCCAATTCATTGCCACCTCCCTGGTGAAGCAGATGATCCTGAAAGGAAATCCGATCCAGGGATCGCGTGTAACGGTGCTCGGCCTTACCTTCAAAGAAAATGTGCCGGATTTGCGGAATTCGAAGGTTATCGATATAATCCGGGAGCTGCAGCAGTTCGGGGTAGATGTTCAAGTATCCGATGCCCGCGCCGAGGCGGAAGACGCTTACCGGATTTATGGAATAGAGCTGGTTCCCTTCGAACAGCTGCGCAAAGCGAATGCGGTCATTCTGGCGGTGCCTCACCAAGAGTACAAAGATTTGGGATGGGACGGGTTGAAAAAATGCCTCTACGGCGAATCCGGGGTATTCGTGGACGTCAAATCGGCTTTGGATGCTTCACAGGCTCCTGCTCATATTTCTTATTGGAATTTATAGTTTCACTATCGATAGTGATAATAAGGAATAGCGGTGATACGAATGTTTATCAAGAGGACTTTGGATTTGGCCATATCGATTGCGGCTCTCCTGGCGCTGTCCGTTCTGATGATCTTTATCGCTCTGTGCATTTACATCAGAATGGGTAGGCCAATTTTTTATACTCAAATTAGGGCCGGGCAAGGAGGCCAGCCGTTCAAGATCATTAAATTCCGAACGATGAGGAATGAAATGACGAAAGACGGGGTGAAGCTCACCAACGAAGAACGGGTCACCAAGCTGGGGAAAATCTTGCGCAAATACAGTCTGGATGAACTGCCGCAGCTTTTTAACATTATTAAAGGTGATATCAGTATCGTCGGTCCCCGTCCGCTCCTGATGGATTATGTACCGCTGTACAACGGGGAGCAGGCGAGAAGATTGGAGGTCAAGCCGGGTCTGACAGGCTGGGCTCAGGTGAACGGAAGGAATACCCTTACGTGGGAGGAGAAGTTTGCTCTTGACGTATGGTACGTTAACCACCAGTCTCTATGGCTGGATCTGAAAATAATCATACTTACTTTTGTCAAAGTGATTAAATCCGATGGCGTAAATCAAAGCAATGAAGTCATTGTGCAGAGATTTACGGGAAGCAAAGAGGTGTAGGCTGATGAATTTGCGCTCTCTCTATATTGTTGGGACAGGGGGATTGGGCAGAGGGATAGCGGAGCTGTTGAAATCGATCAATGCGTCGGATCCGAGGTGGATCATTGAAGGCTTTATTGATGACAACACCGGGACGGTCGGCCGGAAGGTCAACCATTTGTCCGTAAAGGGAACGACAGACCGTTTGCTGACGGTGGAGAAGCCGTCCGATGTAGTTCTGGCGATCGCGAATCCGGCGGTGAAGGAGAGACTCATCCGCAAGTTGAAGCTCAACCCCTATTTGAGTTTTCCCAATATCGTTCATCCACGAGTTGAGCTAAATGAATTCGTTGCGATGGGACAAGGAAATATCGTGACGGAGGGGGTCGTCTTCTCCGCGAATATTCAGATCGGAAGCTTTAATCTTATTCACTTCAATTCGACCATCGGTCATGATGTCGTAATGGAAGATTACTCTACTATTTATCCGGGGAATAACATTTCCGGCTATGTCAAGATTGAGAGCCGTGCAGTTATCGGCACCAATGCAGCAGTTCTGCCCTCGGTCCGGATCGGCAAGGATGCCATAATCGGGGCAGGCAGCGTTGTGTTAAAGGATGTAGAACAGGGAGCTACGGTAATAGGCTCCCCCGCTAAGCCGATAAACAAAATCAGTAACTCTATAAGGGGCGATAATTCATGAATACACGTATTCTTCTATCTCCTCCTCACATGGGAGGGTTCGAGCGTCAATTTGTCGGGGAAGCGTTCGACACGAACTGGATTGCTCCTCTAGGTCCTAATGTCGATGCATTCGAGCAGGAAATGGCCGCCTATGTGGGCAGCCGGGGGGCGGTAGCGCTCAGCTCGGGGACCGCCGCCATTCATCTGGCTCTCCGTTTGCTCGGAGTGGGGGAAGGCGATCTGGTGTTCTGCTCTTCCCTCACCTTCGTAGCCAGTGCCAATCCAATTGTATATCAAGGGGCCAAACCGGTCTTTATCGATTCGGAGCCGAACACCTGGAATATGTCTCCGGAGGCGTTGCGTAGAGCATTTGAAGATCATGCGGCCCAGGGAAAGCTTCCGAAGGCGGTTGTCATCGTCAATTTGTACGGTCAAAGCGCGGATTTCAAACCATTACTCCGCATCTGCAATGAATATGGGGTGCCTATCGTTGAAGATGCGGCGGAATCGCTGGGGGCGACTTACTACAGCAAGATGAGCGGAACACTAGGCAAGTTTGGGATCTTCTCCTTCAACGGCAATAAAATCATTACAACATCCGGAGGCGGCATGCTGGTCTCCGACGATCTGGCCGCTTTGGAGAAAGCCCGTTTCTGGGCAACCCAGGCCAGAGACCGGGCACGGCATTACCAGCATAGTGAAATGGGCTATAACTATCGTTTAAGCAACATTCTGGCAGGTGTGGGAAGAGGGCAATTGAAAGTGCTTGAAAATCGGATACAGCTGCGAAGAGACATCTTTAAGAGGTACTTCGAGGCACTGTCCCGAATAGACGGGGTGCAGTTTATGCCGGAGATGGATTTTGGCCGTTCCACCCGCTGGCTTACTGCCCTGACCGTGGACAAGAGGAGATGCGGGATATCTGCCGGGGAGCTGATTAATGTTCTGGCGGATAGGAATATAGAAACCAGGCCCGTGTGGAAGCCGCTGCACCTGCAGCCGTTGTTCGAGGGCTGCGCATTCTATCCCCATGAACCGGGATTCAGTGTGTCCGATCAATTATTTGAGAGAGGGATCTGCTTGCCTTCCGGCTCCAGCCTGACAACGGAGGATCAGATGCGGGTCATTAATCTGCTTAAAGCATGCTTGAACCGTACGGTCAAAGTAACGGGCTAACTATCCGGTATATTTGATGAGAAAGGAGGTGTCTTTTTTTGAATATATCACCAGCCGCAAGAATAACGACATGCAAAGTTTTTCCGTCTGTTTTACTTTACTTTCTAATCTCTTCCGCCATTACTTGCGTTGTCATTTTTAGGGTGGATGAATCGCTGGGGTTTTTGCTTTCAATCCTTCTAATGACAATCGCATCCATGTTATTAAACTGGGAATCCCGATCACACTTTTTAATGATTTCCATATGTTATTTCGGGTTAATTAAAATCTTGTTCTTTTTAACTTTGGATCCTATTACAGGCCCTGATGCCACAAGGTACTATGCACAAACTTTCCGATTCGGGGATTTAGATAGTTTCTTCACTGCCGTCGTGAATGATATTCAACGGAATGGTTTCTTCAATGCCACCTCTTATTCTCAGTATGGATTAGTGTACATGCCTTTTTACAGCCTATTAAATGCAGAGTCGCCGCAGGCCATAGCCATCCTTAATGGTGCTTTTATTATCATGGTCATTTATTTATGGGGCAAATTAGGATCGGAATTCATGCCGGATAATTCTAAGTATGCCAAAATGGTCGTGCCTCTTTTGTTTTTCAGTTCTTCTTTATCTTATTGGTCCTCGACTTTCTTGAAAGACTCGCTAAGTTTAATGCTAGGTGTTTGTGCCTGCTACTTTATGATAAGAAAGAAATATGTGAGATGTTTGCTGTTTGCTGCGTTGGCTATTGCTTTAAGACCGTATGCCGTTGCTTATATTTTTTGCTACTGGGTGTTTATAAAGCGGAAATATAAAACGGCGCTAGCGGCAACCCTGTTATCCCTCGCGTGGACGCTTAAAACCGCCGGTATCCTCGGCGTCATCAACGCGTTTCCGATGTCGGCCAGAATATTGATCAGTCCTAATCCGTTGTCGATGGAAAACTGGAGTAATTTCTTTCTTCCGACGATCGAATCATTTTTTACCGCTCTCATCCTGCTGTTTTCTGTTATCAATTTCTGTTTAAACAGAGACACTCGATCCACCTATTGCTTATTCGGGCTGACATTGCTGATCTACGCTTGCGTATTGACGCTTGTTGGCCATAGCAACCTTATGTATAGAGACATGGGGTATGAGTTTTTATCCGGGGGAGATGATATGTTCAGAAAAAAACTCCCTTTTATTTTAATTATTTACTCGGCAGGAGCTTATACCTTATCCACGTTTAGAATTAAGATCCAGTCAAATTTCCGGTTGAAGAAATAAACCTTGACCTTGTGCTTATAGCTCATAATGACATGTTTTTATCCGATAGTAGTTATCAGTCTGCTTCAGTCTGCCGGAATAGTAGAATGGATATACTTAATAGAAAACATATTTTCTGGAGGGTAAACCGATCAAACGAAAGCTTCTCTATGGCATTCCTGTTTTGCTTTGGCTGGGGCTCATTTTCATTCTGTCGTCCCAGCCGTATCAGGCGCAAAGCCTGAAGCCTCTACTGAACCAGCAGTTCTCGCAGGATAAATTGCAGGAAGTGCTCCCGGATGTGTCCTTCCCGTATCGCGAGAGTATTATTTCTGCGAAGAAGGACCCCGTTCATTTCATCGAATTTGTATTTCGCAAAGGGGCGCATCTCTTCATATATGCGATGCTGGCAGTGCTGGCTTTTATCGCCCTGCTTCCATACCGGGAGCCCCTGTTGGTGAAGGGATATTTCATCCTCACAGCCGTCGGGATGATCGCCATTCTCGACGAATGGAATCAACTGCATCGCGCCGAGAGGACCGGAGCCGTTCAGGACGTGTTCATCGATTTGTCCGGCGGGCTGATCGGCCTGCTGCTGGTTAGCCTTGTATATCTCCGCCTCCGGGCAAGCCGAAGAGAGAGCGCGTTGCGGGGAGGACGGGAGTCCGGGCAGCCGTAGAATTGGAGGATCATAAGTCCTTGGAGCATGAGCATAAGCATAAGATCCTCCCATTCGTCTCTGTTTCCCCCGCCATCCGCAAGAATAAAATACTCGCAGAATTCGCGTTGTAAGATTCGCGATGCAACCCCGATTCCTCCACATCCCGTGAAAAAGGGGTTACCAATTTAACCCATTAAACCCAATTAGATCCAAATAGTGATTTGCGATGCAAGCCCGTTTTCCCTCAATCCCGTGAAAAAAGGATTACCAATGTAACCCATTTAATCGAATTCGCGCCCAATAGCGATTCCCAATGCAACCTATTTTCCCTGATTCCCACCAAATAGTGATTCGCAACGAACCCCATTTCCCTAATACACGCCAAAAAGGGTTCGCGATGCACCTCCATTTCCCCAATCCCGGGAAAAGGGATTCGCGATGCAAGCCCGTTTTCCCTCAATCCCGTGAAAAAAGGATTACCAATGTAACCCATCCCACCCAATTGGCGCCAAATAGTGATTTGCAATGCACCCCCATTCCTCAAATCCCGCCAAAGAGTGATTCGCGATGCAGCCTCGTTTCTTCCAATCCTCGCAAAAAGGGATTACCAATGTAACCCATTCCACCCAATTGGAGCCAAATAGTGATTTGCGATGCACCCCCATTCCTCCAGTTTCCGCTAAATGGGTGTCACCAAAGCAACCCATTCTACCCAATTGACGCCAAATAGTGATTTGCGATGCACCCTCATTTCCTCAAATCCCGCCAAAGAGTCGATAACCCGGTCGCGCAACCGCTAACCTTCAATCATAATCGGGAGCATCGTCCCATGCTTTTGATTTCCAGTCACCGAAGGATCAGAGCAGGAAACCGAGCGGACCCCGGAGCATATGTCTTCACTTAGATTGAAAAGTAAGCGCATACATGTTAATGTAATAAAGTAAATATAGGCAGGGGACAAACTTAGCCGTAAGCAAACACATTGCTTCGTTCTTTTGTTTGTCGGACATTTAGAAGGCCTGCGGCCAAAAGAATGAAGATCCGAGTTTGTCGGACTTTTTGAAATCCCACGGCTCAAAGAATGAAGACCCGCAAAAAGACATGCACTTTTGTTCTTCTTTGGGAGGCAGGACTGGTAAAGCACGCCGGGTATCCGAAAAGACCAGCAAAAGTGCATGTCTTTGGACCGATTTTAGCTGAAATCAGCAAAAGACCAGCAAAAGTGCAGGTGAATTTGGCGATTTCGTCGATTTTCTGCATTTTCCGGAAAAAGACCTGCAGATTTGTCCAGCTTTCCGGAGATTTGCCGAATATCCGCAAAAAGACATGCACTTTTGTTCTACTTTGGGAGGCAGGACCGGGAAAGCGCGCCGGGTATCCGAAAAGACCAGCAAAAGTGCATGTCTTTGGACCGATTTTAGCTGAAATCAGCAAAAGACCAGCAAAAGTGCATGTGAATTTGGCGATTTCGTCGATTTTCTGCTTTTTCCGGAAAAAGACATGCAGATTTGTCCGTCTTTCCGGAGATTTGCCGAATATCCGCAAAAAGACCTGCACTTTTGTTCTACTTTGGGAGGTAGGACCGGGAAAGCGCGCCGGGTATCCGAAAAGACCAGCAAAAGTGCATGTCTTTGGACCGATTTTAGCTGAAATCAGCAAAAGACCAGCAAAAGTGCAGGTGAATTTGGCGATTTCGTCGATTTTCTGCATTTTCCGGAAAAAGACATGCAGATTTGTCCGTCTTTCCGGAGATTTGCCGAATATCCGCAAAAAGACCTGCACTTTTGTTCTACTTTGGGAGGCAGGGCTGGCAAAGCACGCCGGGAATCTCCAAAAGACCATCTACATTTCCAGTTTATGTATCCACCGGATATGGTAAGAGACTTCGAAGCCATGGACATCAGGAGGCCACATGTTCATCCAATTTAAAAACAAGCTGCTGCCGAATCTGTTCAGAACAAGGCAAAGCGGATTTTACCGCAAGAGCCTTATCATCCTGCTGCTGGTTACCAGTATTCCCACGGCCTTGCTCGCCCTTGCAACCTATTATGTAGGCACGAAGCAGATCGAGCAGGAGGTTCACCGTGCCCATGAGTTCCGCTTGGAGACGATGGCGGGCAAGCTTGAGGAACAGCTTTTGCAGCTGGAGAAAATGTCGACGATGTGGACCTTTTTTCCGATTCTTCAAGGAAACCTGGGACAAATGACGGTCGAATCGTTCAAGAAAGAGATTGTTTTTACCCACGATTTGGCCAAAATGCTGCTGATTATGGGGGACTCCAATCCGCTAATCCGCGAAGTCCGGTTGTTTCTGCCCGACTCCGGCCTCTATATTTCTCCGCTCAAAGCCAACGTGGCCGTGCCGATCGACAATCCGGAGGAGCTGGAGTTTTTTCGCTCGCTGTATATTAAAGACATGCCCCAGTACTGGACGGTGGCCCAAGGCTATTTATCACTCGTGCGGCTCGTTCCGGACGAAGCGCCATACGGCTACTTCTTGACGATGATAGACGAGACCGCCATGAATAAACTGATTCAGACGGAGCACGATTCCCAGTCGACCGCTTTCATGCTCAGGGCCAACGGGGATTGGCTGGACCCACAATACAGCAAAGAGGCGGAGTATCGTCCTTTCGAATATATGCTGCGCAGGCAGGTGAATGAGCAGAATCAGGCAAGCGGTTCCTTCTATACGAAGTGGAACGGGGAGAAGTATACCGTATCCTTCGGCACGATTCCGCGGACCGGCTGGATCTATGTATCCGCCACTTCTCTGTCCAACCTTACGCAGCCGGTTGTATATACGTCCCGGATTCTGCTGGCAGCGGGCGGGCTTGGAATCGCCATCGCCGTTCTCCTCTCCTGGTTCGCTTCACTCCAGCTGTATCAGCCGATTGTCCGGCTTATGAAGCTGTTCCGCTCGTCCAGGAACGAAACGGGGGATCTCCCTAAGGACGAGATCGAGTTTATTGAACGGCAGTGGCAGTTCCTAAACAGCGAAAGCCAACTGCTGCATGAGCGGATGGAGCAGAACCTGGCCACTCTGCGGGAAATTTTCCTGTTCCAGCTTCTGCATGATCATCTGAGCCATTTGCCCGAGGATGATCTGCTTAGACGAATGGAGCAGTATGGCTGGGAAACCGAAGGAAGAACCTATTATCTGATGGTGGTCCGCCTGCTCGGATTCTCCAAGCTGCTGGACCGGTTCAGCGAAGGCGACGAGCAGCTGGTGACGTTCGCCGCCTCCAATGTCATTGCCGAGCTTGCGGCAGGCCGATTCGATCAGGCGGAAGTGGTGAACGAACAGGAGCTGGCGGTCAGCGTCCTCGTGCTTATGCCGGAGGATACCGGGCATGAGGAGGCCAAGCGGCAGCTTTATGAGTTCGGAGAGAACCTGATTCAGTCGCTGTCCTCGGTGCTCAAAATGAACATTCTCATCGGCCTGGCCGGACAGTCGTCCGCCGTCTCCGATCTGCCGGAAGCGCACAGGGAGGTTAATCTGCTGTTCCGGTTCCGGAATGTGCAGGAGAGCAACCAGATTCTCGATCTGGAGCAAGCGGGGCTGCATTCGCAGGAGAGCTTGTATCCGTTCGCCCTGGAGAAGGAACTGATCCGCAGCGTCCGCTCGGGAGAACGTACGGAAGCTCTTCATAAGTTGGACCGTTTCGTGGAGGAGCTGACTACAAGCGGAGGGAAGGAAATGATCATCCGCCAGGGGATGAACCAACTGCTGGGCGTTCTGCTGCAGCAAATCATTCTGTCCGGCATCAGTCCGCAAGGGCTCTATAACTCCCCGGATCTGTATAACGATCTGAACAAATTGCGCGAGCCGGAAGAAATGTCCGCCTGGTTCAAGGAGAAGCTCATCCTATACATGAATTCCCTGAACGAAACGATGAGCCAGGTCCAGGACCAATGGATGCAGGAGACGGTGGATAAGGTCATCGCCCTTATGGAAGAAGAATACGCACAGGATATTTCACTGGAATCATATTCCGACCGGTTCGGTGTCAGCATATACAAGCTAAGCTCTGGATTCAAGGAAGTGACGGGCATCAACTTCATCGATTACTTGACCCGGCTGCGGCTGGACAAATCGAAGGAGCTGCTGCTTACGACGAATGACAAAGTGAATGACATTGCTTACCGTGTCGGTTACCAGCCTTCCTATTATTATCGGGTATTTAAGAAGCATGAAGGCATTACGCCGACCAAATACCGGGAAATGTACAGAGAAGGGCCGTGACGCATCTACCTGCGTTAACGGGCCTTTTTTAAAATATAAGAAAGTATAAGTTTTCATCTATATCTGTTCTTACCACATTAGAAAGTTTAAGTTCATTAAAGCATTAAAATGGGACAAACTTTCTAATTGGCATAAAAAGCTACCTTTAAAACCGGGTTATTCGTCTTCGAAGAGGCTCCGTTAGGAGCTTTTTTTATATTTCATCGGTAAACGCGCCCGTCCTAAGGACGGCGATAGCCGTTTATCCTTGCCACATTAGAAAGTTTAAGTTCATTAAAGCATTAAAATGGAACAACTTTCTAATTGGCATAAAAAGTTACCTTTAAAACCGGGTTATTCGTCTTCGAAGAGGCTCCGTTAGGAGCTTTTTTTAATTTCACCGCAAGCGGACTATAAGCATGACGGAAATCGCCCAACCCCTTGCGGCATAAGGGAAAACGGGTCAAGTGCATATTTTTGAAGGAAGTGCAGTTTTTTGTACAGCGAAAAAATGCAGTCCTTACAAATCTTTCATGTTGAGCGAATATAGCGCTTTCATGTATAGTCGGTTCTGCCGGTACTAGACAGAGTGGAGGTTGAATCATGGCTGAGATTTCCTTGAACAAAAATACGCGGCATACGGGGAAAGGTTCATTAAGAAAGCATACCCTCCGCAAGCATCTATGGTTTTATTTGTTGGCGGCGCCGGGCATCTTATATTTTCTGATCTTTCATTACGGACCGATGTGGGGAGTGCTGCTCGCGTTCCAGGAATACAGTCCCTACCTTGGATTTTTGAAGAGCGAATGGGTGGGGCTGGAGCATTTTCAGAGATTTTTCAGTGAAACCACCTTCCTGGAGCTGCTGAGGAATACTTTGCTGCTGAGCTTGTATAATCTTCTGTTTTACTTTCCTCTTACCATTATTCTGTCGCTCTTGCTTAATGAGGTCCGTTCCAGCCTATACAAACGTTTCGTGCAGACGGTGCTGTATCTTCCCCACTTCGTGTCATGGGTCATCATCGTCGGAATTACGTTCATCTTCCTGGGCCCGTCCGGAGTGATCAATCACTATCTGGAAATCTGGATTCAGAACAATCTTCCGTTCCTGATGAGCAACGAATGGTTTCGTCCGGTCGTGCTGTTCCAGCAAATCTGGAAGGATGCAGGGTGGGGGACGATCATTTTCCTGGCGGCGCTGGCCGGAGTCAATCCGGAGCTGTATGAAGCGGCCAAGGTCGATGGGGCCAACCGGTGGCACAACATCTGGCACATCACTCTTCCTTGTATAAGAAGCACGATCATCATTCTACTCATTCTCCGCCTCGGATCGGTCATGGACTCCAACTTCCAGCAGGTGTTCCTGATGTGGAACAACTTCAACGAGAACGTCTCGAACGTATTCGATCTCTATGTGTACAAAGTCGGATTACAGCGATTCGAATTCAGCTACAGTATAGCGATAGGCTTGTTTAATTCGGTAGTCGGCCTGATTCTGATGCTGATCGCCAATTTCATGGCCAAGCTGTTCAACGAAGAGGGAATATTCTAGGGAGGACCAACCATGAAGCTACGGAAACTATCGATATTTGACGGCGTGAATGTTCTGTTCCTGCTTGGGCTTTGTTTGCTGGTCATCATACCCTTCTGGTATATGCTTGCCGTTTCCCTCAGCCCGGTCAGCGAATCGGTCGGCGGCAGATTCTATCTGTTTCCGAAGGAGTTCACGCTGGAAGCGTACCGCTACTTGTTCTCGACGAACCAGTTCGTCAACAGCCTCGGAAATTCGATCTATTTAACGGCGCTTGGAACGGTCGTCAATCTGATCGTTTCCATTACATTGGCCTATGCCATCTCCAGGAAAACCCTTCCGGGACGCAAAATCATGCTGCTCCTGATGCTGTTTACGATGGTCTTCAGCGGCGGCATGATTCCGAAATACTTGCTTGTCAAAAGCTTGGGCTTGCTGGACAGCTATTGGGCTCTAATTTTGCCCGCAGCGACGAATGCTTTCACCATACTGGTGATGAAGACCTTCTTCCAAAATTTGTCGGAAAGCCTGGATGAAGCGGCCCGGATCGATGGAGCGGGGGAGATGAGGATTCTGTGGTCGGTCGTTATTCCGCTGTCCATGCCGATCATTGCGACTTTCTCATTGTTTTTCATGGTCTCTTACTGGAATGATTTCTTCTCCGCCATTATTTATTTGAGCAATCCGGAAAAATGGCCGATCCAGGTGCTGCTGCGGCAAATGGTTGTCGTCGGCAATTCCAACTTTGCCAATGAGGCGAATCTCGATTTCGAGCTGGCCAGCCAGGTCGGAGATAACGTGAAAATGGCGGCGATTATCGTTGCTATGATTCCCATTGTGCTTGTATATCCGTTTCTGCAGAAGCACTTCGCGAAGGGGGCGATGCTCGGGTCGATTAAAGAGTAGGCACAGGATTTCCGGTATGCTTCGCTTGCAGAACTGCAGAAGGTTCAATATTCAAAGAGGGGAGTTAATCGATATGAAGATGAAGAAATGGGCAGGGATTTCACTGGCGCTTACTTTGACGATGGGCACCGTGGCCGGATGCGCTTCCGGCGGCAAGGAGGGGCAGGGGGCTTCCGTGAAGGACGGGGGAGGTGAAGGCCAGCCGACGCAGATCAAAGCATTGACTATCCTCGCCTCGGGAGAGCCGCCTGTTCTGGAGAACAACAAGACGCTGGAGGAAATCGAGAAGAGGGCGAACATCAAGCTGAATCTGGAGGTCGTCCCCGGTGACGTCTACACCGATAAGGTCAATATTGCGATTGCGGCCGGAAATCAATACGATCTTATTCTGCTGACAGACGGCAAGGATGACAAGTATGTGAAGCTGGCCAAGCAAGGGGCCTTCCACGATTTGAGCGAGCTGGTCAAGAAGAACGAGAATCTTCAGAAAATCCCCGAATACACCTGGAACAATACGACGGTAGACGGCAAAATATTCGGCATTCCGAGACCGAGGGGGATCTACGGCGGGGGGAACTCCAACATTTTCATCCGCAAGGACTGGCTGGACAAGTACAATTTGCCCGTTCCGAAGACGCTGGATGAATTTACGAACGCTCTGAAGGTGTTCAAGGAGAACGATCCCGCCGGCGGGGGTAATACGATTCCTATGGTGGCCGGGCCGTTCAACTCTCCGTGGTTCGGTTCGTTGAACCCGATCGGGTTCTCCTTCGGGCTGCCGTACGTGTATAAAGTGCAGGACGGAAAGCCGGTCGCTTATTTCCAAACTCCGGAATATAAAGAGTATCTGGACTGGATCCGAATGGCTTATACGAGCGGGCTGATCGATAAGGATGCCCCGGTGACGAAAACCGTCCAATCCAAGGATAAGTTCAAATCCGGGATGGTCGGAGCCATGGTGGACAATGTAGGGATGCTGGATGACAGCAATACGTCCGTCATGAAGAAGGCCGATCCGAATGCGGAGCTGGTCGGCATTCCGATTCTTGAAGGTCCGAAGGGCCACAAGGGAGTGCAGATGATCGAAGGGTATTTCGGCATCTGGGTCATTCCGTCCAACGTGCCCAAGGACAAGGCGGAGAAAATCGTCGAGTTCCTGAATTGGAGCGCCTCCGAGGAAGCGACCATCATCTCCAAAGCGGGAATCGAGGGGGTCCATTATAACAAGTATGATCTGGCGACCGGGGCGATTGACCGGACGGATGAGCAGAAGAAGCTCTATGATAAAGAGAAGCCGGGCATTCTCGTTCTGCAGAATGAATATGACAAATACTACTATGCCTCCTCCCTGATTCCGGAAGTCCGCCAAGCGCAGAGAGCGGTGCTGGACGAATTTGAACAAGCGGGAGTGGAAAATCCGTTCCTGTCCATTCTGTCCCCGACATTGGGTAAGAACCCGGATCACTTGAAAAAGCTGACCGAGGCATCAACCAATTATGTGCTGGGCAAAGGGGAATGGGATGCCGTACAGGCGGAAATTGACGCCTGGAGCAGCGGTATCGGCGCCCAAATTCTGAAGGAATATATGGATGAATATAACGCAAGCAAGAAATAAGGGAGAATCGCCCGTCCTTGCGATACGAGAGCCGGAAGCGGGGACATCCAACTTCCGGCCTTCCGGTTATTGCGCTGATGAGCCTGTCCGGCTAACGCATTAAGACGATGACTTACTTCTTCCCGTGCGAGAGGATAGTGATCTCCCAGGGAAAAAGCCGTCCCAAGGACGGCATACATAAAACAGGGCCGAGATGTGCAGCACTAGCAAAGTTTTCCGCACTATGGATGACCGTGCCTAAACGGGCAATCCGATGGACAGCCTGCGGCTTTCCTCGGACAGCATAAACAAACTGGCCGATCGGCTGTCGGGGAAATCATAAGGCTCCGACAGCCAGGCTTGCAGATGGGGGGGACCTAGATGTACCCATTGGGAACAGCGGAATGGAAGAACGACCTGAGATGGCGGGTGTCCAATTATGACTGGGCCGGGAGAGCATTGGCCCTGCTGAAGGAAGAGATGGAGCCGGTCCTGGAGCTTCCTCTCGATATTCCGCTAATGCCGAGCGGCTTCGTTCATAATTACTTCTGTCCGGATGATGGCGCCCGGCTTCAGCGAATAGATCGCCATCATCATCTCTGCCGCCTCTGTTCGAAGGTATGGAGCGGTTCGCCCTGGGATGAAGCAGCCGTTGAACAGGAGCACAGCTCGTACAGCCGTCGCACACGGCTGGCCGCCATCCTCCATGCGGTGACCGGGGAAGAGAAGTGGGCGGCTTGGGCGAAACAGGTGCTGCTCTTCTACGCTGAGCGGTATTCTTCCTTTGTCCTGCACGATATCTTCGGCAAGCAAGGGGAAGAGGCGGGGAAGTACGGCGCGAGGGTGCAGAATCAGACGCTGTCCGAGGCGGCCTGGCTCGGGCCGTTGGCCCAGGCGTTTACCGTGCTTCGCTTGAATGGCCGGCTTACGGAGGAGGAGCAGAAGAGGATAGCGGGCAAGCTGTTCTATCCGGCGGTCGATGTCATTAACCGGAATCCGCGCCGTGAGTCGAACTGGCAGGCTTATCATAATTTCGCCATGGCCGCAGTGGCCGAAGCCGTACAGGACAGGCCGCTGCTGCACCGCGCCATTCATGACCCGGATAACGGTTTTCTGTTTCAGATGGAGCGCAGCGTCGGGACCGATGGGTTCTGGTTCGAGGGGGCATGGAGCTATCATTTTTACACTTTGGAGGCGCAGCTGCAGATCGTCTGGTCCGCCCTTGGCCTGGGAGAGAGGCTGTATGAGCATGACCGATTTGCGGCCATGTTCCGCATTCCTCTCCAAGCCTGTTGGCCGGATTATACGTTCCCGGCTATTCACGATTCCGTTGAAATTGCTTTGCGGGATCACGCCCATCTCTTCGAATTCGCATTCGCGCAGTATGGAATCGGGAAGGAGCTGCTGCAGAGGTCGGAGCGCACATCGCTGTACAGCCTGCTGTTCGGGCGGCCGCTCGCATCCAGAGAGGGCAAGGAGCTCGGCGTGTCCGCCGGCGATGGCGCAAGCCGTCCTGCAGGCAGGTCATCGGTCTGCCTGCTGCGCAAGCCGGGAATGGCGGTGGCCCGGACCGGTGACAGCCCGGCTGCGCAATCGGTGTATCTCGATTACGGCGGGCATGGCGATTGGCACGGTCATTACGACAAGCTTCATCTCATGTATTATGCGCGGGGACGGAGCTGGCTGACCGATGCCGGGATGCTGCCGTACAACAATCCGCTGCATGACGCCTGGTTCCGGCAGACGATCGCCCATAACACGATCGTCATCGGGGGGCGTTCGCAGAACGCTTCGAACGGGGCATTGCTGATCGCCGAGGAGGATAACGGCGTCATCCGGCTTACCGCAGAAGTCGCGGACGCTTACGAAGGGGCGAGAATCGAGCGGAGAGTGACGCTGGCTGAGGGGATACTGATCGATATTTGCACCGTAGCCTGCGACCGTGAGCAGGTTATCGATTGGGTCGTGCATACTCCGGGGGTGCCCGTCCCTAACTCTTCGCATCGTTTGTGTCCGGTGGAAGCGTCCGAGCTGTCCTTCGAGGACGGATATCCTTTCCTTAAGGAAATCGTCCGGATCGACAGAACCGGAAACGAATGGATGCTGGAATGGAAATGGGACGAGGGCGAAGGAGCGGACGAACGCATGCAGGTATACGGCTGGGATGGGGAAGTCTCTCTCCTTTATTTGGCCGAATCGCCGGCTATGCCGGAAATCGGACGGAGGAGCGCTCTGATCCGCAGACGATCCGGGGTCAGACATGCTGAATTTGTGACGGTATTCCGGCCTTGCCGCCAGGGAGATGGGCCGCTGGACTTCCGTCTTTTTAAAGAAAGGGCACACGGTAATTAGAACAGGTTTCTCCTCGCGGACGCCGACGGGGAAGACCGGGCGAAGCTGGATAGGTTTGCACCACGAACGATTCCCGGCTATTCGATTTGGAAGCCATTGATTTGGAAGTCAAATTTGTCTGACAAGGGTGAGCAATGATGGATGAAGTGAGAATCGGAATCATTGGATTGGGGAATATGGGCTCGATGACCGCCAATTATTTATTGAAAAATGAGGTGGCGGGAGCACGGCTGACGGCCGCTTGCGATATCGATCCGGCGAGATTATCCTGGGCGAAGGAGCATCTGGGACAGAGCGTGCGCTTGTTCAATAGTGCGGATGCTCTGCTGGAGGCGGACTGCGTGGACGCGGTCTATATTGCCACTCCGCATTACGATCACCCGCCGATAGCTATCCGGGCGTTCGCGCGGGGACTGCATGTGCTGACCGAGAAGCCTGCCGGGGTGTATACGAAGCAGGTCAGGGAAATGAACGAGGCGGCCGCCGCATCCGGGAAAGTGTTCGGCATGATGTACAACCAGCGTTCCCTTCCAATCTATCAGAAGCTGAGGGAGCTGGTCCAGGCCGGCGAGCTTGGGAATATTCGCCGGACCAACTGGATCATTACGAACTGGTACCGGCCCCAGAGCTATTACGATTCGGGAACGTGGAGAGCGACCTGGGCCGGAGAGGGGGGCGGAGTCCTGATTAATCAGGACCCGCATCAACTGGACTTGTGGCAGTGGACCGTCGATATGATGCCGAAGCGAATGAGAGCGTTCTGCCACTTCGGGAAATATCGCGACATTGAAGTGGAGGACGATGTGACCGCCTATGTCGAGTACGAGAACGGCGCCACCGGCTTGTTCGTGACGACGACGGGGGAGGCCCCTGGAACGAATCGCTATGAAGTGACCGGAGACCGGGGGAAAATCGTCATCGAGAACGGAACGATGACGTTCTGGCGGCTGACGGTTCCCGAGCCGGAGTTCAATCGGACCTTTACCGGAGGATTCGGCCAGCCGGAATGCTGGAAATGCGAAATCCCGGTGCGCCAACCGGCCAAGGACGGGCATATCGTTATTTTTCAGAACTTTGTGGACGCGGTTCGCAGCGGTACTCCGCTGCTGGCTCCGGGAGAAGAAGGGATCAAAGGACTGTCTTTGTCCAATGCGATGCATTTGTCCACATGGATGGACGACTGGGTGGAATTCCCGATAGACGAAGACTTGTATTACGAGAAGCTGCAGGAGAAGATTGCGGGCAGCCGGATGAAGGCGGGGGCGACCGCCCGAACCCTCGATGTGAACGGAACGTTTAACAGTTGATTACCCGAAAGATAGTTAAGGGAGAAAGGACGGAGGCCATTGTCGAACTCAACGGAGGTTAAGCAAGCACAGCGTATGAAGTGGTGGACGGAAGCGAAATTCGGAATGTTCGTTCATTGGGGGTTATACGCCATCCCCGGACAAGGCGAGTGGCAGATGTACAGCGAGAAAATACCCGTGAAAGAGTACGAGAAGCTTGCCGGGCAGTTCAACCCGGTACGGTTTGATGCACGGGAATGGGTGCGGATCGCCAAGGAAGCGGGAATGAAGTATATCGTCATAACGGCCAAGCATCACGACGGTTTTGCAATGTATTCTTCCTCTGTCGAGCCGTTCAATATCGTCGATGCCACTCCGTTCAAGCGGGATCCGATGAAAGAGCTGGCCGAGGCTTGCCTTGAGGAAGGCATTCGGTTGTGCTTCTACTACTCGCATGTCATCGATTGGCATCATCCGCATTCGGTGCATAACGCGGCGAACAATACTTGGGATTACCGGATGGAAGAGAAGGATTTCCCCATATATTGGAACAGTCTGGCGAAGCCGCAAATCCGGGAGCTGCTGACGCAGTATGGACCCGTCGGACTCCTCTGGTTCGATACGGCGGGCGGTTTGTCCAAGGAGGACAGCGAAGACATGGTCGCTCATGTGCGCAGCCTGCAGCCGGAATGTCTGGTTAACAGCCGGGTGAGCCATTTCAAGGGAATGGGCGATTACCAGTCCAAGGGAGATAATGAGACTCCGATGTATGGCGAGGATGAGCGGCCGTGGGAAACGCCGATGACTCTGAACCGGACCTGGGGGTTCAGCCCGAAGGACCAGGTGTGGAAGACGACGGAGTCGCTTGTTCGCAAGTTGGTCCATATCGTTAGCAAGGGAGGCAACCTGCTTCTCAACGTGGGGCCGTCTCCGGAGGGGACGATTCCCGGAGAGTCGGTGGAGCGGCTGAAGGAGCTGGGAGAATGGACCGGCCGGAATGCGGAGGCGATCTATGCGGCATCGGCCAGTCCGTTTCCGTATGAATTCGATTGGGGAGCGATTACGGCCAAGCCTGGGAAGCTGTATCTGCACATCCACAATGACAAGTGGCCGAAGACAGGCAAGCTCGTGCTAAGAGGCGTGCGCAACCGGGTGAGCCATGCGTATCTGCTGGCCGACCCCGGGAAGCGGGCCTTGGAGACGGAGCAGACCTTCGACGATGGCCTGCAGCTTCATACGCTTGCGATCGGCCTTCCCGCGCAAGCGCCGGATTCGTATGTTTCCGTTGTCGTTCTTGAGCTGGAGGGAGAGAACGACATCGACAGCGGATTTACGGTACTGCCTTCCGGAAGTCTCAAAATGGATATCCCGTCCGGCCGCCTGACGGAAGGGTATGTAATAGCAGGTTTCGAAGGCGGTGGTCCGGTGAGGAATGCTGAATGGAGCGTTATGGTTCCGCAGCCGGGAACCTATCGGTTGTCGCTGGTCAGCTTCAGGCGGACAGATGCCGTGCTGGAGGAAGGATTCAAGGCTGGAGTGGAGCTTGTCATGAACGATCGGCCGTTCGTCGGCATTCCGAAGGAGGACCGGATCATCACGGATTCTCCGGCTTGCCAGCACCCTTATTCGGAGGTCCATTCCATAATGGGTGAAGTGGAGATTCCTCGGCCGGGCCACTATTCGTTAACGCTGAAATCGGCCTTGATCAAAGAGCGCCATTCGAAATTCACCGAGATATGGCAGGCGGATCCGGTGAAGCTGCGCTCGGTCATGCTTGTTCGGATATAAGGGGATTTAAACGGGTTAAATCCGGGTATCTTTTTATCCGCAGGGAATCATCAATGGCTTGTACGGATGCTTATGCTAGAATAGGGGGAAATCCAAGGAAAGGAATGAGCTTGAATGGATGGAATGGGCGAGAAAGCGGTACCGGAGCCGAGAGTGGAGCGATTCGAGAAGCTGGGCTTCGGCATGTTCATTCACTGGGGATTGTATTCCCAGCTCGGGCAGGGCGAATGGATTCAAAAGATCGGCGGCATTCCCGGAGCGGAATATGCGAAACTGAAGGAGAGCTTTACTGCCTCCGAATTTGATGCGCGGAAGATTGCACGAACGGCCAAAAGGGCCGGGATGAATTATATTACGATCACGACCCGGCATCACGACGGCTTCTCTCTGTATGATACCCGGGGGGTGAGCGAGTATGATGCTCCCCACAGCGCCGCCAAGCGCGATCTGATTGCCGAATTCGTCCACGCCTGCCGGGAAGAGGGGCTGCTGCCGGTCTTCTACCATACGACGCTCGATTGGCATCAGGAGAGCTATAAGTCCGATTTTGACGCTTATTTGGATTATCTGTACCGGTCGGTGGAAGTTCTGTGTACCCATTACGGGCCCATAGGCGGCCTCTGGTTTGACGGGAATTGGGACAGACCCGATGCGGACTGGAAGCTGGACCGGCTGTACGGAATGATTCGCAGGCTGCAGCCGGAAGCGATGATCATCAACAACACGGGACTGGAGCATAGGGGCGAGGTAGGGCATCCCGAGATCGACAGCGTCACCTATGAGCAGGGGCGCCCGAAGCCGATGGACCGCAGAGGAATGAGCAAGTATGTGGCTGCCGAAATGTGCGAGACGATCAACGATCATTGGGGAATCGGCCGAGCCGATTTCATGTACAAGTCGGTGCCGGCACTTATCGAGAACCTGTGCGCATGCCGCAAAGTGGGAGCGAATTATTTACTCAATGTCGGCCCGACCGCCGAGGGGGCCATTCTTCCGATTCAACAAGCGATGCTCGAGATGATCGGAGACTGGCTGAACGTATTCGGCAAGCCGATTTATGAAGGCAAGCCCAGCGATGTACAGGGGGAAGGCGATCATTTCGTATTGGAGACCCCCGACGGGAAGCTCTACCTGTTCATTTACCATCTTAAAATCAGCGGCCACGCAAATGTAACCGTTAACGGGGGCGGGGCCGGGGAGAAAACATTCACAGGCCTGAAGCGGAAAGTCGCGTCCATTCGTTGGCTGGACAACGGGGAAGAACTGTCATTCACCCAAGACGAGGAAGCCGGAACGCTCCGTTTCTATGCTACCGGTTATCCCTATGGAGTCAATTATGTCGTAAGGGTCGCGGAAGTTTCTATGGCATAAATAATGGAGGGGATTAGGACATTGACAACTCATGTGGCGGATGAAGGGATTTTGGACAGAAGCAAATATGCGGAGCCTCCCGTATGGACTCAGGCATCAGTCGAAAGGGCGATCCACTATGTTCTTGCGCAAATAGACCGCAATCTGGACGTGTTTACGGACAGGTTTCCGTCCCCGGCCAGCAAGGGAAACGTCTACGAGCCGTGGGAAAATATCGAGTGGACTCCCGGATTCTGGACGGGTATGCTGTGGCTTGCCTATGAGGTGACAGGGGACGACAAATACCGCAGAACAGCGGAAATCCAACTGGAAACGTATCGCAGACGGGTCGATGAAAGGATCGGCACCGAAACCCACGATCTGGGGTTTATTTATTCGCTGTCCTGTGTTGCCGCCTATAAGCTTACAGGCAACGGGCAGGCCAAGGAAACCGCGCTTAAAGCGGCGGATCTGCTGATGGAGCGTTATTTCGAAACCGCCGGTATCATTCAAGCATGGGGAAATCTGAATAATCCGCAGCAGCGCGGGCGGATGATTATCGATTGCTGCATGAACCTGCCGCTGCTCTATTGGGCTTCCGAAGAAACGGGGCGTCCGGCTTATCATCGCGCGGCTGAGAGGCATGTCCGGCAGTCGGCCCGGTATTTGATCCGGAACGATTCCTCCAGCTATCATACTTTCTATATGGACGTCGATACGGGCGAGCCGAAATACGGCAGAACGGCGCAGGGCTACTCCGACGATTCGTGCTGGTCACGAGGGCAGGCCTGGGCGGTCTACGGCTTTCCTCTGAGCTACCGTTATACGGGGGATACGTCGCTCATCGATCTAGGGCAGAAAGTGACTCATTATTTCCTGAACCGGCTTCCGGAAGATTACGTTTGCTATTGGGATCTGATTTTTACCGAGGGAGAAGAGGAGAGGGACAGCTCGGCTGCGGCCATAGCCATATGCGGGATGCTGGAGCTTGCCGGACATCTTCCCGTTATTAACGAGAACAGGCGCCTGTATGAGAATGCTTCTCTTCATATTTTAAAATCGCTGACAGAGCGCTACACGACGGAGAGCACTCCCCATTCGAACGGAATCCTCCTCCATGCCGTTTACGGCAAACCGTTAAACAACGGGGTGGATGAGTGCTGCATCTGGGGGGATTACTATTATTTCGAGGCACTCGTACGCGTGCTTAAGGATTGGAAGCTTTACTGGTAGGCGCCGGGCTTTCCGGCGGGGACAATGGAGGCCGATGCTTTATTAGCAAGAAACAATAAGGGGATCCCTTAGCCGGGACCCCCTGTCTTACCTTATAATGGCCGATCTTCGCGCTGATCGGAATTAGGGTCGAGGGAAGCATCTGCAGAAGATGAACCTCCTGCTTCTTCCGCTGTCTCCTTCTTGCCCAGGAATCTCTTGAACAGTCCCCAGAGTGCGCCGATTCCTGCGATAACGACAATCCAGAATTTTTTCAGGAACAGCAGCAGGGCTGACAGCAGACCTAATTTCTTGGCAGCCATAACTCCGGCCCCTCCAAGAATGAGTCCGCTCAATCCGTACTCTGCTTTTTTGTCCGTACTTGGATCGAAGTCGTCATATCGGTGTCCTTCCTTCAGCGAGAATGCGGAAAGCACCTGCTCTTCCATCACTTTGCGATCGGCTTCCAAATTGTCGGGATCCGATACGAGGATGACGGAAACTACGCCTACGCGAGTCAGGATACGGGAATTGTAGTTGATCAGCTTATTCCCCATGCCGTCGCGCGCCAGCAAGGACCACGATAGGTTGTGCGTTTTCTCGTCATAGAAGGGGGGAGTATCCCAGCCATCTACATATAAGCGGTTTTCTTCGGATAATGACTTGTTGCTCTCTTCTGTGCCATCTTGATAGCTTTTTAGAAGCTTTTTAGCGTCGATCTTGTCTTTTTCCTTCTCACTGATATGGCCGGTTTCTTCATACTCGAAGTACACTGCCCATAGCTGATTCTCATCTTCCGGGAAGACAACCCCGATCTCTTTGTTGGACGGCATGCCGCCGGTGATTGTCTGATAGCTTCTGGCATCGGTGCTGTTCAAAAACAGGAAACCTTCGTTCAATTTCAGTTCGGCGAGGCCATCGCCCATTTCTATTGTTTGCCCGCTGCCTTCCACCCAATTCAGAGCTGAAAGCTTTGCCGCGATATCATTACTGCTTGTCTCGGCGAATGCGGCAGCCGGCCATAATGTCGTTACCAAGGTAAGCATAATAAGGTGTAAAAAAATACGTGTGCTTCGAATGATCTTCATTTTCTGGTTAAACCCTCCACTGATATGTTTTCCAATTTGCAAAAAAAACCGGGCGCAGGTCCGTTGTCCTATGCCCTTTCCATTGCCATAGACCGTTGTCCTTTCTATACCTAGGATTTATGAATGAACACTAGATTCTATTATCGGGGAAAATATACCAGAATGTGACAGTCATTGAGAACTATTTATTTCTAGGACTTTTGTAATGAAAGCAAAAAAAATGTTATTTTATCACTTATTTTGGTCAGTTAGAGTTTGAATTTTTTTGATAATTGATTATAAATCGACCTTTTTCGACAAAGAAGGACAGGAAAATGTTGTCTTGCTAAAGTAGGGAAGAAGATGGATAATAGGCCTTAAGGGTATTATTGAGTCTATGGGACTACTAAGCTGAGAGCAGGCGGACGGATGCTATTGCGGACAAATCCGGTTTGCTTTGATCTTGTGTATAGAGGGGAAAATTCCCCAATAAGGAAAACAATGGGGGTTAATGAGGCTGGCAACGGAAAGGGGAGAATTCCCGTGGAATGGCCAAGCAAGAGCTATACCGCAAATATTATTAATTCATCCAGAGAAGGGCAGGCATCACGGGATCAGATGACAAAGAGCAGTGGTTCGAACGGAAAGTTTCATAAATTTAACATTCATGTATCGATCGAGAACATGGATGAACAGCAGGCGATAGATTATCTCCATGTTCTCTTTCGTCATGCGGGCGTAAGAGATGTGGAGATTATCCCGGACCGTCCCGACGGCATCTCTGAAGGAGCGGAGAATGCCGAGGCATCTAAACAGCATCATGAGGAGGACCGGAATAAGGAACGGATTCGCGGTTGGATGGCCAGCGGCCGGCTAATTTGGCTGGTAGTCAACCGGAACAGCGAAGCGAGAGGACGGATTCCGTGTCGGATACTAAATTACGATGAAAGCAGCCGCTTATTGACCATCTATCATGTGGATGAGAAGAAGGTATACACTTATAAACTTGATGAAGTGGAAGATTTCATAGAGTAGTGCGGAAGGCTAACGGCGTGATTCCGGCCGGGTGAGGTTAGCGGAGAACCAGTAATAAAGCGGGGATAAACCGGGGAAAATCAGGGATTCCGGTGTAATTTGAGAAAAACTGGGAAAAACAAGGAAAAACCAAAGGGCACCGAAAAAAAACGAGAAAGACCAGGGAAACTGAGAAAAACCGTCGGCAAAAATGAGCTTCGCGCAACTCGAGGTGTATGTCCATACTTTGGCGATTGGTGCACTTTAATCTGCTTTTTTTCTGGCCGTTCCTTCCAATTTTTAAGAGAAAATCCGCTTATAAGTAAAAGGGCTGATTAACGTGCATTATTGGATTATTATATGATCGCTTCTTCGCAGCCGTTCGAAGATGCTCAAAGATTGTTGAATCGGGGGCCATTCAGGTTCCCGGTATTTTTTTGTCTATTTTGCCTGATGCGATAGGTAATGTGATGGAGAGACTGGTCCAGAGAATCAATATGTGCAATTCATAGTCTGTTCTCTGATGAAAATCCACCTCCGATATTAATGCTCCCTCGCCGCCTCAAGGAGGAACGGAGGAAAGAAACATCGAAGCGGCGGGCTCCGCAAAAAAGATGCGAAATGCCAGGAATGACGGGCATTGTAAAGAATTGCATATCGGCGTCCGTGCTGCCGATGGACAAAAAAACGCGATGCAAGGTACAGTGGTGGAAACATGAAAGGGGGAGCGGAGTTCTTAGGGAACAAAAGTCGAAGAAGAAATCTCAAAGAAGAAATCTCAAAGATGAAATGATAAAGAGAAATAAAGAGGAGAGCAAATATAGCATCATGCCTTCGATGGATAGTGGAGGGAATAGGTGACCGAACTGATTGGAATGGACCTATCCATGGATTAGGAGGAAGAACAATGTGTAAGAACAGAATGAATTTCATAATTATGCCCATTCTTGCGTTCATCCTGATGATCAGCATGCTGGCGACGGATTCTGCCATAGGGCTGGCGGCAGCAGGGGCAGCCCCGGGCAAGGACACCGTCAATTTCTCCGTCGAACTAAACGGCGACTCGGTTCCCCGCAATCCCCGCTTCAAGCTGGAGCTGGTGTGTAACGGCAGAACAGAAGCCTTGGCGGTATTGAACTCCCAGAGCAAGGCTCCGGTCAATCTGCCGCATCATGCCGCAGGGCAGCTCTGTACTGTCCAGGCTTCTACCGATGGAGGCGCTGTGCTGGGGAATGAAGTTGTCTTTACGATTCGACAAGACGAGGATGTTCTCGCCCGGCGTGTAGTCTATCCGGATGGGCAGCAGGCTGTTTCGACCGACTTCCATGTTCCGCATGGGGAATTAACCGTAGAAGTATCTCATGAATTCACCGAGGGACCGTTGGGCACTCCGGTGCGCGCCATGGTTTGGAATTTGTGGGGAGGAGGCCGGTCCGCCGGCGGGGAAGAGAACGTTCAGCAGATCATTGATGTGATGCGCCATGAGAATCCGGACATTCTGTTTACTGTAGAGACCTACCGGTCCGGGGAGAAAATATTGGCGGGGCTAAATGAAGGATTGCCTGAAGATCAGCAATATACGGCGGTCCAGGTAACGAATGAGCCGGTGCATCAGCCGGATAATGATAACCTGTGGATTTTCAGCCGTTTTCCGGTGGTCAAGCAGTATCCCGTTATGAAGCATCCGGGACTGATGAACAGCTTCCATTTCGGCGGAATCAAGGTACAGCTTCCCGACGGGCAAGAGGTGAACGTATTCAATACTTGGATCTACCATGAGGGCTGGGCCTGGGATTATGTGAACCGCACAGTGGGCGAAATTACGTACGGACTTCCGCGTACTTACACCAATGCGGAGATTGTGGCTACGGACTTGGTCCGCCGGATAGAGCATATCCGCAAGATTCTTACGGTCAATCTTCCCACTCTTCTGCAGGGCGATACTTCGCCGATTCTGCTGGCCGGAGACTTCAACACTCTGTCCAGTACAGACTGGAGCGAGAGGTTTGCCGATGCGCCGGGCCATGCCGGGCTTGTGCTGCAGTGGCCGGTCACTTCGCTGATGGAGGAAGCCGGATTTATCGACTCGTACCGCTGGGCGAACCCGGATGCGGCCCGTTATCCCGGAAGCACCTGGAGCCCTTACCACGGGTATGGCATGGCTCCGGGACGCATTGATTACATATGGGCCTACGGGCAGGAGATGAGGATCCTCGGCTCGCATACCCGGGATCAGCGGCTGCCGGAGCATGGGACGGATCGCCTCTTCTATTCCGATCATGCCGCGGTCATCACCGATCTGATCATTCGGAATTCGAATACTCTTCCCGATCCGCCGGAGCCGCAGCCGTCCTATGTGCCGCATAGTCAAATGACGGCCTACTCCACCAGCGAGCATGTAGGCTACGAAGCCTCCAAAGCGATAGACGGGAATCTGAAGACGATGTGGCATTCAGAGTGGGCTCCGAAAGACCCTCTGCCGCAATCGATTACTCTCGACCTCGGAGGAGTTTACGATGTTACCGGCCTGGACTACCAGACTCGCGCGGATTTCAAGCCAGATGGCATCATTACGGGTTACCGGGTGCTTGCCAGCGCTGATGGAGCCCAATTTGCCGAGGTCGCTTCCGGAGTATGGGATCGTGATTACTATCTGAAGAAGATCGAATTCTTCGCTCCGGGCACCCGATATCTTCGCTTGGAAGCGACCGAGGGGAGCGGCGGGGTGGCTTCGGCGGCAGAGATCCGTGTCCGTTATGAACCGGGTAAAGTGCAGGAATCCGTTGTGAATGCTGGTGAATAAGGGTCTGGGCGCGTGGGCGGCAGCAAGTATAAAGAGCCGCGGATAAAGCCGGATTGCGGAAGAAAAACACAGTGAATTACGTAACGAAGCTAACGGGCTGGCCAACGGCCGGCCGGATGAATTTTGAGAAGGAGAGGATAGGAATGAGGGGGAAAAGAGCAGGCTGGATGTCGCTGTCCATGGCGGCGGTCCTGTTATTAACGTCTGCATGTCAAAGCGGTGGCGGAGCAGCCGGCCAGAAGAAGGGGGAGGGCCCTTCGGAACAGGAAAGCACAGGTGCCGCTGTTAACAAGACCGGGTTTCCAATCGTGAACGAGCCGATCAAGCTCAATATCGTAGCGGGCAAGGCTACGGCGAACGGCCCGGACTGGAATGACATTATGCTGTTTAACGAATATGAGAAGATGACCGGCATCGATGTCGAATGGCAGATGATTAATAAAGAGATTTTAAGCGAGAAGCGGAATCTGATTCTGGCAGGGGGAGACCTCCCCGATGCTTTCTACGCGGCGCTGTTGTCGGATAAAGATGTAATGAAATATGGAGAGCAGGGTGTCTTTATCAAGCTTAACGAGCTGATAGAGGAATATGCCCCCAATATCAAAAAGCTGCTGGACGAAAATCCGGACATCAAGAAGGGGCTGACGATGCCTGACGGCAATATCTACTCGATCCCGAGAGTGTATGATCCGGGCTTCACCTCGGTACTGATTAACCCGAAGTCTTGGATTAATCGAGAGTGGACGGACAAGCTGGGATTGCAGAAGCCCGAAACGACCGAGGAGCTGTATTCATTTCTCAAAGCCATGAAGGGGCAGGATTTGAACGGAAACGGGGAGGACGACGAGATTCCGCTCGGGTCCGAGAGCATCAATTATTTGATCAAATGGTTTTACGGCCCTTGGGGCTTGCAGAACAGAGGGTCGCGCCATTCTTATGTGGACGTGAATCCGCAGACGGACGAATTGCGCTTCTTCCCCATCGACGACAACTATAGAGAGATGCTGGAATATGTTCAAAAATTATATCAGGAGAAGCTGATTGACCCGGATATCTTCACGATGAATTCCGCGGAGTTTCTGGCGAGAATGCAGTCGGGCCGGTACGGATCCTATATCGGCTGGGACCCCGTAGGCTGGGCGAACCTCAAGCAATTTGAAGGAGCGCCGGCGCTGGAGGGACCGCATGGCGATAAGACGGTCGTCAAAAATTCCTCTCTGGTTACGCTGGGAACCTTCGTTATCACGAACAAGAATGAGCATCCTGAAGCGACGATGCGTTGGATCGACCACTTCTTCGGGGAGGAAGGCAGCAAGATGTTCTTCATGGGCTTCGAGGGAGTGACCTACAAAGAAGGGGCGGACGGCAAGGCGGAATATCTGGACGAAATCTCCAATCATCCGGGAGGCTTGTCGCTGGACGAGGCGGTCTCGCAATATTTGATTTGGCCGGGAGGCGGAACCCCGGGAATCATCTCCGAGCAGTATTTCAAAGGGGGAGAGAGCCTGCCGACCTCCATGGAGACAGCCAAGCTGCTGGAGCCCTATGCCGGCAGCGAAGTATGGCCGCCCTTCTCCTTCACCTCGGAGGAAAACAGCCGAATGGCGGGCTTGAGCTCGGATATCGGGACTTATGTGACGGAGATGCGGGCCAAGTTCATTACCGGAGCCAAGCCTCTGTCCGAATGGGATGAATATGTACAGACCATCAAGAAGATGGGGCTAGAGGAGTATATGAAAATTTATCAGTCGGCCTATGAGAGATACAAGAACGGCTAATCCTGACCTGAACCAAGACTTTCCGGCCGCCCTGTCCGGACGCTAAGTGCCAATGGACAAGCACCGGGCGGCCCCTATAACTACTTATCGGTTCCTTTGATGTCCGTATGGTCAAGGGAACCGGGTTAGGGGGCAAGGGTGGAAACCTGAAACCTTTGGGGATAGTTTTCTACGAAAATATATAGGAGGAGAACGAGTCATTGGCCTATACGCATTCGAATATCCGCAAGACGGCTAACTCCATGCCTCCGCGGAAACACCGCCGGCATCCTGCGATCCGGTCGGTCTGGAGAAATTGGGAGCTTTATTTGCTGCTCCTTCCGGTGATCGCCTACTTCGTCATTTTTAAATATGTTCCTATGTATGGCGTGCAAATTGCTTTTAAAGATTTTATGGCGGCCAAAGGGATTTGGGACAGCCCCTGGGTCGGGTGGGATCATTTCGAAAGATTATTCAACAGCTATTACTTCTGGCGTCTCATCAAGAATACGCTTGGCATCGGAATTTACGAGCTGGTGGTAGGCTTTCCGGTTCCCATTATTCTCGCCTTGATGATTAATGAAGTAAGGGCTGCATGGTTCCGCAAGACGGTACAGACTGTTACCTACGCGCCGCATTTTCTGTCTACCGTCGTCATGGTGGGGATGGTATTTATTTTCCTGTCTCCGGGCAGCGGACTGATCAATCAGTTAATCAAACTCTTCGGATTGGAACCGGTTTCGTTCATGACCGAGCCAGGGTGGTTTAAATCAATTTTTGTGTTATCGGGCGTATGGCAGAATATGGGCTGGAGCTCTATTATTTATCTGGCCGCTCTGACCGGCATCGATCCTCAGCTGCATGAAGCCGCCAAGGTGGATGGGGCCAGCCGGCTGCAGAGAATTTGGCATATCAACCTTCCGGGCATTATGCCGACCATCGTCATCCTGCTTATTCTGAACGTGGGAAATTTGATGGGAGTCGGTTTCGAGAAGGTGCTTCTGATGCAGAACGATTTGAATATGGAAGCTTCGGACGTGCTATCGACTTATGTTTATCGGAGCGGGATATTGGAGGCGCAGTACAGCTTCTCCGCAGCGGTAGACCTGTTCAATGCGATAGTCAATTTCATTCTGCTGGTTTCGGTCAATTACCTGTCCAGAAGAGTGAGTGAAACGAGCTTGTGGTAAGGAGGGAAGAGCAGTATTGGACAGAGAATCATGGGGAGACAGGCTGTTCGGGCTCATCAACGGGTTCATGCTGGCAGTGGTACTCATTGTCGTGCTGTACCCGTTATGGTTCGTGGCCATGGCTTCGATCAGCGACCCGATGGCCGTTTTAAACGGCAAGGTATGGTTATGGCCGCAAGGCCTGACACTCGTCGGATATGAGAAAGTGTTCGCGAATAAAGATATTTTGCAAGGATACGGAAATACGCTTCTCTACACGGTTCTGGGAACGGCGATCAACCTGGTGATGACTGTGCTGGCCGCTTACCCGTTATCCAGAAGAGATTTGTATGGCCGCAACAGCGTGATGGCGTTTCTGGTGTTTACGATGTTTTTTAGCGGGGGAATGATTCCAACCTACTTGCTGGTGAAAGACCTGGGGATGATCAATACGATCTGGGTCATGGTGATTCCCAATGCGGTGTCCGTATGGAATATCATCATTATGCGGACGTTCTTTCAGCAGAGCCTGCCTCACGAAATTCAGGAGGCCGCCCAGATCGACGGCTGCTCCAACATCAAAATATTATTTAAAATCGTACTGCCCCTTTCGACCCCGATTCTGGCCGTCATGGTCTTGTTCTACGCAGTCGGGCATTGGAACGCCTTCTTCAACGCGCTGGTTTATTTGACGGAAAGAGACAAGTTCCCTCTGCAAATCATTCTGCGGGAAATTCTCATCCAGGGCCAGACCGCGCAAATGATGGATATCGGTGCACAGGAGGGCATGGCCAAGAAGCTGATGGAAGCCGAATCGATCAAGTATGCCGTCGTGATTGCCGCCAATCTGCCGGTGCTTGTGCTGTACCCGTTCCTGCAGCGATATTTCGTCAAAGGGATTTTCATAGGATCACTAAAAGGCTAATCTTAACGAAATCTAAACATAAAATTGACATGGGTTACAAATTCGTGGTGTATTATACCTGTTGTAGCCCGTGTTTTTACATGTGTATACGCTTACATAATCTGGTAAAAAGTTTTTAGGCCATCCCTGCTCTCATCTATAACCTTAGTCAACAGAAGACCAATATCAGGCTGCAAAAAGGGGGAAAGCGCTCATGATGCGAGCGGTTCTGAAACGGATATTTCGCGTGCCCTCATGGTCCGGACGCTTCTATCAGTATTTGTTTTCTTATATATTACTGATCGTGATGCTGCTGGTTATCGTCGGCAGCGTCATATACGGTTCCTTTATTTCGGTGCTGCGGGAGGAAGTCGAGGGCTCGGTCATTGCGACCTTGACCCAAATTAAAGAGGCGATGGACACAAGAACGAGTGAAATGAACCGGATGGCTCTGCAAATTGCCGCCAATCCCCTGCTGACCCCATTCATGGTTGCCGAAGGCGGTTACGGAACTTATCAGGCGGTTCAGGATTTGAAAAAATACCGGTCGGCCAATGACTTTGTTCATGAAGTCGTTCTGTACTATGGAGATGGGCAGGCCTCCACGATGTATGCGGCAAGCGGCATTCACAGCATCGATTATTTCTTTAGATTCGCCTACCCGTTTAGCCAGTGGGGCAAGGAGGAGTTCGTCTCCACCTTGTCTTCCCTGGAGAAGCCCGTGATCCGTTCCGTGGAGCAAGCGGCCGCCGGAGGGGCGCCTTCCTCCGGTTATGTGCTTTATCTGCATCCGTTGTCGGTCGATGCCAGCCGAGGGTATGGGGTTGTTCTGTTTATCATCAAGGAAGACGAATTGAATTCGATGATCAGCAAGGTTCTCAAGGATTACAGCGGATTTACATTCATACTGGACGAGAACGGCAGACCCGTAACGAAAGTGCTGTCCAACATTTCGGAAGAGCAGGCGGGCAGCATTCTCGAAGCGTTCCCGCCTTCGGAATCCGGTGAGGCCATCCAGTCGGTATCCGTCAATCGAACGGATTACTCCATGGTTCAACTGAAATCCGAAACCAATGGCTGGTCCTATATTACGGTTATGCCGACGGATCAATTTTTGGGGAAGGTGAATGAAACCCGCGCTATTTTTCACTACACGGTGGTCGCTGTCCTGTTGCTGGGCTTGCTGCTGGCCCTTGCTTTCTCGATCCGGAATTACCGGCCTCTTCTCAAGCTGGCCGGCGGGCTGGCCGACAGACGAATCATCAAGGAATGGCCGAGGAAAACCGATGAAATCAGCCTGATTTCGAAAGCGATCGGCGAGGTGACCCGGGAGAACCAAGGGCTGCTGGAGAAGCTGAACAGCCAAGCCAGTTTGTTAAAGGCGAGTTATGTTCTGTCACTTGTAGAGGGCAAGGTGAAAAGCACCGAAGAATGGGATGAAATCCGGGAAGCTCTGGATTGGCCTGCGGAGTACCCTCATTATGCCGTTATGCTGCTGCTGATTGATAATTACGACCGGTTTGTCGGAGAGAATACAAAGCCTATGCAGGATATAATCAAGTACAGCTTGATCCAGATGGCCGAGAATTTGTCCCAAAGGCTGGGCGCCGGATGGGGGGCGGAATACAAGGAAGGGCGGGGCATCGTCATCCTGCTCAATATCCGCGAAGGCTTGGACGAGCTTAACGATTTGGCCGACCTGGGGACGAAGGTAAGGCTGTTTGCCAATCAGCACTACCAGGTTGGCGTCACGGTTGGAATCGGCGGGATGTTCAATAATATCACCAAGCTTCCCCAATCCTTGACGCAGGCGGACCATGCGGCCCGATGCCGGCTGGTCAAGGGAGGCAATCAGGTCATCTGCTATAGCGAAGTCGAGAAGTCGAAGGAAAGCATCATCTGGTATCCGTTGGAGTCGGAGAAGCTTCTTGTCAAAGCGATTAAGCAGGGGAATAGCGATGAGGTCCAGACCGTCATCCGGGATATGATGAGCAGCATGGTCAACCAGCCTATATCGATTGAGAAGGTCGAGTTTATAGGCTTCGATATGATCAACACGGTCATGAAAACCTTGCTGGAAATGGATATGAAAATCGAGGCAGCGGATCTGGCGATGGAGCGTTTTTTCGTGTCCCGGTTTGAAACGGTAGAGGCGCTGGAGCATAAAATGATCGAATTCTGCGACCGGGTATGCGAGTACGTGGAGCGGCATAAGGAAAGCAAAAATATAGCCTTGTTAGATCAATTGGTCGCCTATGTGGACCGGCATTATCATGATAATACCATCAACCTGGAGCAGATTGCTGGGGAATTCGGATTTTCCCCATCCTATCTGACCCGCTTCTTCAAAAACCAAACCGGGGATTCCTTGATGCGCTATATCGACCAAATCCGGATGGAGAAGGCGAAGGAGCTCCTGAGGACGACCGATATGAATTTGGGGGAGATTATAGAGCGGGTCGGTTATATTGATCCGACCAATTTTATCCGCAAGTTCAAAAAGCTCGAAGGAGTGACTCCCATTCAGTACCGGAATCTGATCCAGGCCGGCCGGCTATCGCTGCCCCAATAATTACTGAGGATCGCTGACAAAATTCGACATTCATGGACGGACGCATATGTTAAAATTAGTCATAACGAATCCGGAGCAGGGTGAGCACGAGGGACAGCTGTGATTGACGGCTGTCCTTTTTTGGCATTGGGGCACTCTGCAAAGTATTTGGAGTAAGCTTCGAAGGCATGCGTCACTATCGTGGGGGATTTCCCGGGGCTCCATCGAAGCCCATCGGTCACGTTGTGGAAGAGTTGCGGGGTACACGGCAAAGTAACGTATTTTTTGAAGGAGGGGCAGGAAGGGGAGACCGCTTTTGACGTTGGTTTAGACGCGGGTCCGGGCAGGTGCGGACAGAATAAACTTCGAAGGCCACCCGTCACGTTGTGGAGTTGCGAGGGGTACACGGCAAAGTAACGTATTTTTGAAGGAGGGGCAGGAAGGGAAGATCGCTTTTGGCGTTGGTTTAGACGCTGGTCCAGGCGGGGGTGATCTTGATTAGGCTTAGATGCATTAGAGCGGACAAAATTCCTGCGATAATACATCAATTTTGGCTCGATTTGGACCACTCCGGAGAAAAGGCGGCGAAAGTGCACTAATTTTCGTATTCAACGGTCTGATCACCCTTAAAACGAGAAAAAGATGTATTTTTTCAGGCTTTGCATATGGATATGGAACAATATGGACAAAAGGCTGCAGATTTGCAGCTTTTAATTACCGGGCCCCGCATAGTACTGGATAAATCTAAGACAGGCTACAAATCCAAAGCCGCCAAGGGTTAACGCTGTGAAACTCAGGTGATCGCGGACAGACAGAATGACGCCTAGAGGAAAAGTAGACTCCACCCAGTTAGGGTGCGAACGGACTAACTTGGAAGGCCATATGTCACTTTGTGCGGTTATGTTTTGCCGCAAAGGACATTGAGTTCAGCCGGAAAACGGATTACAATATTTCTTGTATGAAAAATGATTTTCGAAATGGGGAAATGTTGTGAAAAAAGAAGAAAAGCCAGTCGTCGTCAAGTCGGCCGACCGGGTCCTCGATATCTTCGAGTTATTTGCGGAAGAGAAGGAGCCGATGAGCTTGATGGATATTTCGCGCAAGCTGGGGATGCCCGCGAGCAGCACCTACAAAATTTTGCAAAATTTGCAGGCAAGAGGCTACTTGGAAACCGACAAGCAGGAGAGAGCCTTCTATTTGGGCTACAAACTGTTTGAAATCGGCTCCAAGTATTTGCAGAACACCAGCCTGTCCGCCGAGTTCCATCAGGTGGCCCAGAAGATCGTCGACGACTTGAATGAATCCGTTTTCCTGGCGATTCGCGATGGGGGAAACATTCTGTACATAGCGGAGAAGCAAAGCTCCCACGCCGTCCGGTTCGTTTCGCACCTGGGAATGAAGCTGCCCCTGCACGCAACCGCCATGGGGAAGATGTTCCTGAGCTCATTGGATCAGGAAGAAATCCGCAAGCTGTATCCCGATGAAGAGCTGGGAGCCCTGACAAGCAGCACGATACACAGCTACCGGGATCTGCTCAGCCAGCTGGAGGAAATCCGTTCCGCCGGGCTGTCCTTCAGCCAGGGAGAAGCCGTTGAGGGGGTGCGTTGCGTAGCAGGACCAATCTATGATTCCTCGAAGCAGCTGGTAGCTTCCTTAAGCATCTCGATTCCATCCGCCCGGATGGACGATGAGCTGTGGAGCCGGGCGATCGAATGGGTCCGCCAAGCGTCCAGGGAGCTGAGCACGAAGCTGCAGTTCCAGCAGTAGAACCTTGTCGTGGGGCCGCGAAACCGCTGTCCGGATGGACGATGAGCTGTGGAGCCGGGCAGTCGAATGGGTACGCCAAGTGTCCAGAGAGCTGAGCACGAAGCTGCAGTTCCAGCAGTAGGACCTTGTCGGGGGCGCGGAACCAATGACAGAATGGGTCCGCCAAGCGTCCAGGGAGCTGAGCACGAAGCTGCAGTTTCAGCAGTAGGACCATGTCGGGGGGCGCGAAACCGCTGACCGGATGGACGATGAGCTGTGAGGCCGGGCAGTCGAATGGGTCCGCCAAGCGTCCAGAGAGCTGAGCACGAAGCTGCAGTTCCAGCAGTAGAACCATGTCGGGGGCGCGAAACCGCTGACCGGATGGACAATATGCGTGGGCCTTACACGGAGCCTGTTCGTGCTTGGTTACTCAACTTTTGCAGCTTAATTTCGGTAGATAAGCCTTGATGTACCTGATTCTAGAGCAATAGTGCACGTCTTTTTGGAGAAAAGTCGCCACATACCTGATTCTAGATCAATAATGCACGTCTTTGGAGCGATTTTTTGCGAAATGGCCCTATTTTGTGAAAAAGACCTGCACATTTGAGCGTCTTTCGCCTTCTTTTTGGAAAAAGGCACGATTTTAATGTATTTTTGCTCGTCTTTGTGATGTCTTCACCGGCCCGGATGAACGATCGCGTACAAAGAAGATGGTGACGGGTATCCCCTTGCTGTTTTCAAGTGTTGCAGCACTTTCAGTTCTTTGAAAGCCGGTTTAATTTCATTTGGAAGTTGATTCGGCTGTACGATTTGCTCTATCATATAGAGGACACCTCTTCTTTATGGTAGTGATTGCTTGACACTCTCACTTTACCAAACGAAGTGGTGTTTTTCTATTTTTCAACTTTTGTATTTAATCCGCTGCTTTTTCAGTTGTATCATGCATTTAAGCCGATTTTCGCTCTGCGAAATTCGAGTTAGTTAGGTGAGAAACTGTATCGAATAAGGCGCAGGTACTTGTACCGGCGGCAATGAAGATTTCTCTATACCGTATCTATGGATCTGTGATGGGAGGGCGTAGGATGAAGCAGAGACAATTGGAAGGCAAAGTAATTTGGATCACGGGGGCTCTGGGGATGCTGGGGCAATCCGCTGTCACCCTGTTTCTCGAGAGAGGAGCGAAGGTGGCCGCAACGGATCTCTTGCCCCTGGAAGGCTGTCCGGAACTGAAGCAAACCGCTGAAAGTTATGGTGCTGATAGCTTCCTGTTCATGCAATCGGATGCCTGCAGCGAAAATGAGGTGCAGGAGGCCATTGCGCGAATAGAGGAGCATTTCGGCAGATTGGATGGGGTTTATCACAACTGCTACACGCATGTACGCAAGCCGGCATTAGAGCTCGCCCTGGATGAATGGGAAGCGACGATTCGCGGGACGCTGACAAGCACATTCCTCGTCAACAAGTACTCGCTGCCCCTTATGATCCGAAGCGGGGGAGGGTCCATCGTGAATACTTCCTCGATTCTGGGCCACCTTCCCCAGAAGACGTGCCTGGCTTATGGCGCAGCCAAAGCGGGGGTCAGCCAGATGACCCGGGTGATCGCCGTCGACTATGCGAAGGATGGAATTCGCGCCAATGCTCTTGTGCCGGGTGATTTTAATACCGAGCAGGCGTGGCAGGCAATGCCGGAGGTAACCCGGCAATTTATCCGGGATAATACTTTGCTGCGCAGAACCGGGCGACCGGAGGAAATTAACGAGGTGGGGGCTTTCCTGCTGTCGGATGCCGCCTCCTACGTAACAGGTTCTCTTTATACAGTAGATGGCGGGTATAGGATTTGATGATTCATAATTTTCTTAATGTAAAATAATTTTCTTGATAGAAAATGACCTCCGTGATACGATGAGCATAAATGGATAACATCCCCAAATAAGGGTGAGAAAATCGTATTCACTTAAGGAGGTTCAATCGTATGAAAACCGATAGATCCAGACAGATGCTGGCAGAAGCAAACCAATATTTGGCCGGAGGGGTGGCCAGCTCCCTGAGGGCGGCCATGAAGCCGACCCCGCTCTATGCAGCCGGCGGCAAGGGAGCGCGTGTATACGATGTAGACGGCAACGAGTACATCGATTATTTGCTGGCGTATGGTCCACTGATTCTCGGGCATTCGCATCCTTTGCTGAATGAGAAAGTATATCAAGCCATGCAGAAGGGCTATACCTTCGGGCTCCAGCATGAAGGCGAGATCGCCTTGGCCAAGCGGCTTACGGAGATTCTCCCCTGCGCGGATAAAGTCGTGTTCAGCGGCTCGGGAACCGAAGCGGTAATGATGGCGCTCAGGCTGGCGAGAGCCTATACGGGCCGGCAGAAGGTGGTCCGATTCCACGGGCATTACCATGGCTGGTCCGATGCGATCTTTACCTCCTTCCCGAGCGCGGATATGAAAAGCCAGGCGGCCGGGTCCGCAGCCGGGGAGGCGGTTCCGGGAACGGGAGGGCAGAGCGTCAACAGTCTGGAGGACGTCATTCTGCTGCCGTGGAACGAGCCCGATGTGCTGGAACGCACGCTGACGGAACGGCGGGAGGAGATTGCCGCTGTGATCACCGAACCGATCATGTGCAATTCCGGCTGCATTTCTCCCCGGGAGGGCTATCTGGAAGCGATGCGGAAGCTGACGGAACAATACGGCATCGTTCTGATCTTCGACGAGGTCATTACCGGCTTCCGCCTCGGTCTGGGAGGAGCCCATGAACGATTCGGCATCACTCCGGATTTGATGACGATGGGGAAGGCGCTGGCAGGCGGAATTGCGCTGAGTGCGGTGGCCGGCAAGAACGAGATTATGAACCTCGTCGCCGAAGGCCGGGTGGACCATCTCGGAACTTTAAACGGCAATACGGTATCGACCGCTGCGGCCATGGCGGTTCTGGATGAGCTCGGGCGCGACAACGGGGCGGCCTATCGGCAAATGGAGCGGATCGCCGGACAACTGGCGGAGGGAATTCGCTCCCTGATGAAGAAATATAATGTAAACGGCGTCGTTAATCAGCCGGGGCCTGTGTTTCATATGATGTTTACCGATCAGCAGGAAGTGGCGCATTTCGATCAGTTCGGCCGCCGGGATGCGGCGAAATACGGTCTTTTTGCCGAGCTGATGCTGGATGAGGGAATCCTGCTCCGCCCGAACGGGTTATGGTATGTATCTGCCGTACACGGGGATAAAGAAGCAGAAGAGACTTTAAAGGCGGTTGAGAACGTTTTCGCAAAACGTCCGGAATTTACTGCCTAGGAGAGGGGTTATGTATGGAGGCGGATATTGTCATTAAAAATGCAACGATTGTGGACGGAACCGGCGGCGACCGGTTTCGCGGATCGATTGCGATTAAGGATGGGAAGCTGGCCCGAATTAGCCGGCAGTCGAACCTAGAGGAATCAGCAGCAGACAGTCGGGAGGCTTGGGAGGGCGCCAGAGCCGCGAACGGCCCGGGAAGCTCAGATGTTAGCGGGCTCGGGCTGGAAGGGGTGGAATCGGCCCGGGAAGTGATTGACGCCCAAGGAATGATCGCGGCGCCGGGCTTCATCGATACTCATGTGCATTCCGACCTTATGCTGCTGTGGGACCGCCAGCATGCATCCGGTTTGGCACAGGGCATAACTACGGAGGTGTTGGGGCAGGACGGGTTGTCGTATGCTCCGCTCAGCAGGGAGAATTTGCTGATGAATTACAAGTTCCTGGCGGGCTTGAACGGGGCGCCCGATATTCCGCTTGATTGGTCTTCGGTGCGGGAATACCGGATGAAGTTCGACCGAACGGTTGCCATCAACACGGCGTATCAGGTTCCCCATGGCGCCCTGCGGCTGGAGACCTTGGGAATGCGCGATTTGCCGCTGACCGGCCAGCATCTGGCCAAGGCCAAGCAGCTTCTCGATCAAGGGTTGAAGGAAGGAGCGGTCGCCTTTTCCACCGGATTGAGCTATTATCCCTGTTCATATTCCGACACGGAAGAAATGGTGGAACTATGCAAGGTAGCGGCGGCGAACGACAGTGTCTATGTAACCCACTATCGGACGGTATTCCGCGGCGAGCCGATAGACCCGGTGCTGGAATCGATTGAGATTGCCGAGCGTTCGGGGGTGAAGCTGCACTTCTCCCATTACCGGACGAACCTGGAGAAGGCGGGCCAAGTGCAGCAAGTAATGGCGGCGATCGATGCTGCGTATGAGCGGGGAGTCGATCTGACGCTGGAGCTGTATCCTTATCCGTCCGGAAGCGGATATGTGGTGATTTGGCTGCCGCTGTGGTGCTTCGAAGGAGGCTTCGACGCCATTCTCGAGCGGCTGGCGGACCCGAAGCTTCGTCCGCGTTTTATAGAAGGGATGGAGCAGAATACGATTCCGCTGCGCGGATACTTCACGAATCTGCCTAACCATTCGCAATATGTCGGGCGAAGCTTCCGCGAAGTCGCCGAGGAGAGGGGGCAATCGGTCCCCGACATGCTGTGCGACCTGCTGCTGGCGGAGAAGCTTCAGGTAGGCTATCACGATTCTCCGGAATGGATGTTCGAGGAGGCCAGCCAGGAAGCTTGGGACCGCTTCAACCGGGATTGCCTGGAGCTGCTGTCGCGGCCCTATTATATGGTAGGCTCGGACGGAATTCCGCTCGGGAAGAACCCGCATCCGAGGGCATTCGGAACCTTCCCGCGCCTGTTAAGGTTCTGCCGGGAGTATGATTTCAGGCTGGAAACGCTCGTCAACCGGATGACGAAGGTGCCCGCAGACCGTTTCGGCCTGGCCGACCGCGGAGTATTAAAGGAAGGCTATGCCGCCGATCTTGTTATTTTCGACGAGCGGAGGGTGACGGATACGGCGACTTACCAGCAGTCGCGCAGCGGCCCGGTTGGCATTCCTTATGTATTGGTCAATGGCGAGGTAGCCGTTCGCGGAGAGCAGGTCACCGGAGTGTTCGCCGGCAGAGCATTGGAAAGGGGACGATAACATGACAGATTTCCATCCTATTCCGTTAGAGGAAATCGAGACGCCCGCCGTGCTGGTTGATCTGGATGTGCTGGACCGGAATTTGCGGGACAAGGCGCGGTTAGCTGCAGAGGCCGGAGTCAAGCTGCGGCCGCATACGAAGACGCACAAGTCGGTCTGGATTGCCCAGCAGCAGATCAAGTACGGCGCTTGCGGGATTACGGTAGCCAAATTAGGCGAAGCCGAGGTGATGGTCGAGGGAGGAATCCGCGACATCCTGATCGCCTTTCCGATCGTCGGCAAGAAGAAGCTCCAGAGGCTGGCGAAGCTGCTGGAGACCGCGGATATTAAGGTGAGCGTCGACCATATCGATGTAGCCCGGGGGCTTTCCGAATTGGGGGAAGCGATGAAGCGGAGAATTCCGCTGTATGTTGATGTGAATACCGGCTTGAATCGCTGCGGATTGGAGCCCGGTGAGGAAACCGGCGAGCTGGTGAAGCAAATTGCCCAGCTTCCCGGGGTCGAGGTAAGAGCGCTCATGACGCACGGGGGCTATTCCTACAGCAAAACCACCGCAGAGGACTTGCGCGCTGCCGCAAGACAGGAGGCGGAGCTGCTGGTGCAGACCAAGGAGTGGCTCGCGCAGGAAGGCATCGATGTCCCGGAAATCAGCGTCGGCTCCACGCCAACTTCGGTCTATGTCGGGGAACAAACCGGCGTGACGGAAATACGCCCCGGCTCCTATGTATTCGGAGACGGCACTCAGCTGTCGACCGGAATTATCGATGAATCCGGCTGCGCCATGAGTGTCATGACGACGGTCGTCAGCGCGCCTCGTCCCGGAACGGTCATCGTCGACGGAGGCTCCAAAACCTTCAGCGGCGATACCAATCCGCACCGCCCGGGATATGGAATCGTTAAGGGGAATCCCGGCGTTTATCTCGAAAGATTAAGCGAGGAGCACGGCAATGTGCGGGTCCCGGATGAAGCCGTTTATGAAATCGGGCAGCGCCTGTTCTTCATCCCGAACCATTGCTGCACCACGACCAATATGCATGACCGGGTGTACGGCCTGCGGAACGGCAGGGTCGAATCGATTCTGACGATCGACGCCCGCGGCAAAATTACTTAACAGGAGTGATCATTTATGTCGAAAACAATTCATGTCTCTAAAGCTCCCCAGTTTCCGCTTCCTTTCTCCCATGCGGTTAAAGCGGGGGACTTCGTGTATGTATCCGGACAGGTAGGGGTAGACCCGGAAACGCTGGAATTGGCGGGGGAGACGATTGAAGAGCAGACCGCCCGCTGCATTCGCAATGTGGAGCTGATTTTGCAGGAGGCCGGGCTGACGCTGGACCACGTGATCAAAGCGAATGTGCATCTGAGCGATGGGAATCTGATTCCTGCATTTAATGAAGTATATGCACAGATGTTCCAGGCTCCGTACCCTACCCGTACGACGGTGGTCAGCGGTATCGGGAAATATTTAATCGAAATGGATGTTATCGCATACGCCCCTTCGAAAAGGAGCTAAGAGATGGAGCTTTATATCAGCAAGGAGCTAACCGCCCGCCATTCCTTTACCAGCGGGATTGAGGGTCCGGCTTGCGATCGCGAAGGCCGGATTTATGCCGTTAATTATGAGCGGCAGCATACGATTGGCCGGGTGAAGCCTAATGGTGAAGGAGAGGTTTTCCTTGAGCTGCCGGGCGGCAGTATCGGGAACGGGATCCGGTTTGACCGTGAAGGAACGATGTACATTGCTGATTATGTCCATCACCATATTTTCAAAGTCGATATGACGACGAAAAAGCTGACGGTCCATGCTCAGGAGCCCCGGATGAATCAGCCCAACGACATAGCGATTTCCCGGAGCGGCATCCTCTTCGCCAGCGATCCGAATTGGCCGGAGCAGACGGGCCAGTTGTGGCGGATCGACCCGGACGGGAGCGTCGTGCTGCTGGAGGCAGGCATGGGGACGACGAATGGAATCGAGGTCAGCCCCGACGAGCGGGTGCTGTATGTGAACGAGTCCGTGCAGAGGACCGTATGGGCGTATGATCTGAATGAAGCCGGGGAGGTCAGCGGCAAAAGGCTGTTCTTCCAGTTCCCCGATTACGGGCTGGACGGAATGCGCTGCGATATGGACGGCAATCTATATGTCACCCGCCATGGCAAAGGAACCGTAGCCAAGCTGAGCCCGGCAGGCGAATTGCTGCTCGAGGTGAAGCTGGCGGGCACCGATTGCACCAATTTGACCTTCGGCGGGCCGGATGGTCGGCAGTGCTACGTTACCGTCGCGGACACCGGCAACATCCAGACCTTCACGGTGGAGACACCGGGAAGGTGCTGGGGCATGTGGGGGTAGCGCGGTGCTTCCGTGGCCGCGGCCCCGCAGCTCGCGCGGCGTAGCCAGTAGCCCGCAGCGTTAGATCGTTCGGGCAGATGCTTTCAAAGACCTGCACTTCTGCACGTTCTGGCAGGCTTTACATTCACGTGTTATATAACGGAAAGGGAGTTACCGCATGCGATTTATCGTTGCCCCGGATTCGTTCAAAGGCAGTATGAGCTCGCTGGAAGCCGGAGACACCATCCGCAGGGCGATTCTCCGGGAGATGCCCGATGCGGCGGTTCACGTGATTCCTATCGCGGATGGCGGGGAAGGTACCGTCGAAGCCTTGCTTCACAGCACCGGTGGCGAGCGGATCGAGCTTCAGTTGCGGGGGCCTTACGGGGAGCCTGTCTCCGCTTTTTACGGAAGAATAGGAGACGGGCAGACGGCCGTCATCGAGGTTGCCGCCGTGGTCGGCCTGCCTTTCGTTCCGGCGGATAGAAGGAATCCGCTCCAATCGACATCCTACGGCGTAGGTGAATGTATCCTGCATGCGCTCGAAGGCGGTGTTCGCCGGTTTATTATCGGGCTGGGAGGGAGTGCTACGAACGATGGCGGAATAGGGATGCTTCGCGCCCTTGGGGTAAAATGTCTGGATGCGGCAGACCAGCCGATCCCGCCTATAGCGGCCAACCTGAATCAGGTCAGCACCGTCGATTTCAGCGGCCTGCACCCGCTGCTGGCGGAGGCGGAGTTTCGCATAGCCTGCGACGTGGACAATCCGCTATGCGGTCCGGACGGAGCCTCAGCCGTGTTCGGTCCGCAGAAGGGAGCCGCTCCGGCACAAGTGGAGGAGCTGGACCGGGGGATGCGAGTCTATGCGCAGGCCGTGGAAGAAAGCTTGGGACGGCCCGGGCTGCAGAATGCTGCCGGTGCCGGCGCAGCCGGCGGCTTAGGGTTTGCTCTGTTGGCCCTTGGCGGAAAGATGCAATCCGGGGCCCAATTAATTGCTGAGACGGCCCAAATCGAGGCATTACTGGCCGATGCCGATTGGCTGTTCGTTGGAGAGGGGCGGACGGATGAGCAGACGCTGCATGGCAAGGCACCGTTCTATCTGGCCTCACTGGCCAAACGGTATGGAGTGAAGACGGTGCTGCTGTCGGGCAGCCTGGGCGATCATCTGGATGAGCTGTACTCCGCTTTTGACAGTATGCATTCGATTGTCAACCGTCCGATGACGCTGGAGCAGGCCATGACCCATGCTGAAGAATTGCTGTTCAATGCCGCCCGCAATATAGTTCGGCTTTGGAAGTGAGGCGTGGGTTCTGACGACCGCCATGGAGTGCCGCATACGCGCCGGGAAGAGACGGGAGTTGAAGAAAACAGACGCTTCCTGATGGCCGGAGAAACCGGAAATATACCGGGCTCTTATTATTATGGAGAGACCGATGATTATGCAAAGCCGACGGAGGCAGGAAAAAAAGGAGGATGTCATGTGAAAATCGGGGTCATTGGCATGTTTCACGAAACAAATTCCTTCGCGCCGGGCCGGACGGAGCGGCATCACTTTCTGAACGAGTGGGTGGCGGGAACGCAGTCTTATCGGGAACGCTACGAGAATACCCGCACGTCCATGGGGGGAGTGATCGATGGAGCGAAGGAGCTGCAGGCGGAGCTGATCGCCGGTGCTTACGTCGCGGCCACCCCAAGCGGCATGGTTACGGCGGAGTGCTTCGAGGAGCTGGCGGGGGAAGTGCTCCGGTCGATTCCGGAGGGTGTGGATGGCCTTATTGTTATACTGCACGGCGCGATGGTCTCCGAAGCCTGTCGGGACGTAGAAGGAGAGCTGCTGAGACGGGTCCGGGACAGAGTGGGGCGGGAGCTTCCGATCGCCATCACGCTGGATCTGCATGCCAACATCAGTCCGCAGATGGTCGAGCATGCCGATATTCTCATCGGCTACGATACCTACCCGCATGTGGATGCTTATGAGCGGGCGGTAGAGGCGACCCGGCTGCTCGGACGGATGATCCGGTCGGAAATTCGGCCTGTTCATGCATATAAGCATTCCCGTCTGTTGGTCGCGCCCCAGGCGATGGTGACTCATGAGGGGTTCATGAAGGAGCTTATGGAGGCGGCTTTCGAACTGGAGAAGGACCGACGGGTGCTCAATGTGACGGTGGCCGGCGGGTTTCCGTACAGCGATGTCGAGGACGCCGGACTGACCTTCGTTGTCACGACAGACAACGACCCGGCCTGGGCCGGGCAGTGCGCGGAGAAGCTCTGCCGGCTGGCGCAGGAGCGGCGAGAGGAATTCGCCGTGGAAGGCTATCCTGCGGAGGAAAGCATTCGGCAAGCCATCCGGCTAGAGGCCAAGGGCCCGGTCATCCTGATTGAAGGCTCGGACAATGTGGGCGGCGGGGCACCGGGAGACGCGACTCATCTGCTGCGGCATCTGCTCGATACACCGGCGAAGAGCCTGATGGTTATCTGCGACGCGGAAGCGGTCGGTCTGGCCCTGCGAGCGGGAGTCGGCGGTTCCTTCGAAGCGGCGGTCGGCGGAAAGAGTGATTCATTCCATGGCGATCCGGTTCCGGTCCAAGGCAAAGTCCGGCTGTTGTTTGACGGCAAATACCGTCATATCGGCTCCTATATGACCGGGCAATGGGCTGACATGGGACGCACGGCAGTGATCGAAACAAGGAATGTCACTCTTGTCTTGACGGAGCAAAGAGTCGCCCCTTGGGATCCGGGCCATGTTGCTTCGATCGGTCTGAATCCGGCGGATTTCGACTTGATCGCCGTGAAATCCGCCGTCGCCTGGCAGACAGCCTTCGGCTCGTACGCAGCCGGAACCGTGCAGGTGGATACCCCGGGCTGCTGCGGCTTTAATCTGCGGCACTTTACCTATCAATATCTGCAGCGTCCAATATATCCATTGGATTCAGAGATATAAACTTATAGAGTTAGAGGCCTTGGGGCTCAGCGCCCGGGGCCTTTTATTTGTAAAACCGGGGCTCCCCGCAAAGTATAAACGCGCCTTCCAAAGGATGGCGATAGCCGTTTATCCTTTAGCTGCAATCCGCATGTTTGATGCCTATAATCACAGTACCAAACGGCGGATTGTAAATCGCCCGGGAGATGGTTCCAGTGCCTCTTGACGACCGAGCGGTTATTGCCTACAATTTATTTGCGCAATATTCAGAATATTGAATCATAAAATAACGCCTTTGTTGCCATGAAATTAAAGAAGCTAGGGGGGATGCGTGACTCTTTACGCTTGTCGAAAGACGAATATTTTTCAGGTAATTATGTAATCGCTTACTTTATGTCGAAAAATAGGAACCTGTTCAGCCCGCTGTCCTGAAGATGATGAAGTCTGCGAGGAAAGTCCGTATCAGGAAGAAGCCTGCTAAGCTGAATCGACGATTCCAAAGGGAGGCGTATATGGTTAGAAAAAGAAGATTGATGAAGAGCACCGGGATGGTTGTCCTCACGGGCACTTTGCTTGCGGGCTGCGGAGGAGGGGGAGGGGCGGTTAGAGACGAAAGCGTGCTGGAGAATTTGAACCCCTCCGGAATGCCCATAGTTAAGGAAAAGATAACGATGAAGGGGTTCGCCGGCAAATTCTTCGCCTCTGCGGATTGGAGCAATCTGATGCTGTGGCAGGAATACGAAAAAATGACGAATATCCACATGGAATGGGAGACTGTGCAGGTCGATACGTTGGCGGAGAAGCGCAATCTCCTGTTGGCCGGAGGGGATTATCCGGAGATATTGTACGCTACGGCGGTAGGTAAGGCGGATTTGATCCGGTATGGCGGGGAAGGGGTGTTCATTCCGCTTAACGACCTGATTGAGAAGTATGCCCCCAATTTCAAGAAGCTGATGGACGATTACCCCGTCGTCAAGAAAGGGATTACGATGCCGGACGGGAATATTTACTCTTTCCCCACCATTCGCGATCCGGAATTCATGTCCGTGCGGACCCGTACGCCCTGGATGAAGAAGGAGTGGCTGGATAAGTTGGGGCTTCAGGAGCCGACGACTCCGGATGAATTTTATCATGTTCTGAAACAGATCAAGGAGGGAGACCCGAACGGAAATGGCCAGGCGGATGAAATTCCTTATGGGGCCGTAGGTATTACCCAGCTATTGGACTTTCTGAAAGGTTCGTACGGGCTGAACACTCATGGAACCGCGAACGGGCATGTGGATGAAGACCCGGAGACGAAGAAGCTGCGTTTTATCCCGGCGCATCCCCGTTATAAGGAAATTCTGGAGTTCGCCAACAAGCTGTACGGCGAAGGATTGATAGATAAGGAAATCTTTTCGATAAAAACGGCGGAGTTCACGGCCCGGGCATCGGAAGGGGTTTACGGGTTCGTTTCGAACGTGAATCCGGAGTCCATTTTCAACCAGAAGGGCTATATCGGAATGCCTGTGCTCAAAGGGCCACACGGGGATCAGAAAAATACGGCCATCGGCTCACCGCTGGGTAACCTGGGCCAGTTCATCATCACCGACAAAAACCAGAACCCGGAGGCCGCAGTTCGCTGGCTTGATTTCTTCTACAGCGACGAGGGAGCGAAGATGTTCTTCATGGGCTTCAAGGATATCACCTATAAAGAAATGCCGAACGGAGAGGTCGAATATACAGACGAAATTATCAACAATCCGAAAGGGCTTAATCTGGACCAGGCGGTCAGCCAGTATTTGATCTGGCCGGGGGGCTATTATCCCGGTATTATTAAGCAGAAGTTTTTCAAAGGGGCGGAAGGACGCCCGTCCTCGATAGAAAATACGCAGAAAGCCATGCCTTATACGCTTAAAGACGAGGAAATCTGGCCTGCTTTTAACTTTACGTCGGAGGAGCAGGATGAGCTGACTACCATTCAATCCGATCTTCACGTGTTTATTGACGAAATGAGGGATAAATTTATTTCCGGCGCCGCACCGTTCTCGCAATGGGACGATTACGTCAAGAACATGGAAAAGATGGGGCTCGACCGGTATATGGCCATTTACGAAGCCGCTTATAAGCGCTACCAGGAGCAGTAAGCAGGCGGATGGCGTATCTGATCGATGCGAAAAAAGCTGGAACCGAGCTGACGATTCGAGTCGATGTGAAGGATTGCAAAAGGAACCGTTCGAGGATATCGGACGGTTTTTTATGTTTTTGATTGGAGGATAGGTTGCTTGACAGGTTCCCTCAAAAGAACAGAGGTCCCGTCCCTATAGAAGCTGGCTGTGATTAAAAGGCTCTTAGCCGGTAAACAATGGATACTATCGGCTGTGCAGCTAAAAGCCTGTCTCCCTTGTCGGGGGCTCACCCTTCTGTGCCGCCGGAGCATATACTACGGCAAAGGGGCGATGCAGAATGGAAGATAGAGAGACGGGACTCACCGGTTTGTTCTGGGGCGTGCTGTTCAGTATCCCGCTGTGGATGTCCATTTTCGGCTGGGTGCTCATCCTTCGTGATTGGTTGTTTTGATGGAGACTTCTTGCCGGGAAATTTAGAAAGAAATCTTCCTTGAAAAATGATAAGCTGCAAGCTTGTAGCAATAAACCGATTTCAGAAGAATGCTTATTTGGAGGGGATATTTTCAACCATCACGCAGATATCTGAAAAAGACGGAAGCTGATCGCTGTCTTGTCTTTCCCTTTCCGGTTAAAAAGGCATGAAGCCATCTCGGCTGATCTTAAGCTGCTCCGGAGCGAATACGACTCCCATGGCATTGGCCACTTGCAAATAAGCCTCAGGATGATACCAGTCCTCGTATCCCATTCCTTCGTACAGGGAGCGCAAACCAAGCTGCTTCGTCCGTTTGCCCCCGCTGCCGTCCCCCATGAAATAATCATCGATGCATACTCTATCTGTAGCTGCTTTCAACAAAGAGGGGAACTTGTCGCTGGAGGGCAGGACAGGGGCTACCGCCGCTTGGGTGGGAAGGCCGGCCTCCGTCAGCTCCCGCAGCGCTTTAAGCCTCGCCTGGATCGGCGGCGCGTAGGGCGAGAAAACTTTGCGCACTTGGTCGAGATCCGTCTCTATCGTTACGCTGATCCGAATTTTGTCCCGCAATTTCTCGAACAAATCGATATCCCTCGTCACCAGCGGACTGCGGGTCTGCACGAACAGGAAGTCCGGCTGCGCCTCCGCCTCTTCCGTCATCGCCTCCAGCAGCGAACGAGTGACCTTCTCTTTATACTCCACAGGCTGATACGGGTCTGTACTGGAGGACATGAAGATCGTAACCGGGCCTTTGCGCTTGGCATTGCGCAGTTCCTTCAGGAGCTGTTCCCGGGCACCGCTTTTGATATCGACCCAGGTCCCCCATTCCTGGTCCCGAAACAAGCCGACGGGCATCCTCCGGACATAGCAGTAGGAACAGGCAAAGGAACAGCCGGTATAAGGGTTCAACGTATGCGAATACCCCTGCAGAAAGCCGCTCCCCGGATTCAACAGTTTCCCGGGTTTTTTATATTCCAGGCTGATCTTCATGTGGATCCTCCTTCTGGTTCTTAGCAATCCATATACTATATTAAAAAGGTTGTTAAACAGTCCTGTAGAAATATGGGCGACGCGCTCGAGTTGCTTCGAAGAGCTGGCAAAAGCTCCACGGCCCCCTAACGAAACTGGAGTCCTACCCTACAATATATTATTGTATTTCTTAGGGAGGCGACCA
>NZ_JBHTIU010000021.1:0-23123 GCF_042677205.1 Paenibacillus residui | reverse complement strand
TGGTCGCCTCCCTAAGAAATACAATAATATATTGTAGGGTAGGACTCCAGTTTCGTTAGGGGGCCGTGGAGGAATGGCACGTCTACCTGGAAAATCCGTCTATTTTCACCGTCTGCTGGTGCCATGCAAACGGAATGGCGCGTCTAACTGTATTTTGTACAGGTAGATTCAAGCGAATGGGCGAAAATGATCAAACTAACTGGATAAACTACAGTTAAAATGGGCAACTTTGGGCGAAACGGCTGTTTTGGCACAAACTAGCTGTAGGTTTTCCAGTTAGTTTCCATATTTCTTCCGAATATAGAAATCTAACTGTATGAAATCCAGTTAGTTTTCAAATTTCACACTATTGAAGCAGTTCAACTCTATTCTATCTTGAAAATACATCCATTTTCACCATCTGATGGTGCCGCGGCCAGAGGCATGGGGGTCTAAATGGAAATTCTAGCTGCAGACTGCCTTTTAAAATGGGTGACTTGCAGTGATATAGCTCTTTTCACAGTAAATAACTGGGGGTTTTCCAGTAAGTTTTCTTTCTTAACCTCATAGGAGCAAAATAGCCGGACTATATCCATTTAGACGCCACGCCCATGACGATTGCGTAGTTTCAAGCCATCCGCGTCTCCCTTACCAATGTGCCTCCAGGCAGTTTGGACCTGAGCTGTCCGCATTTTCTATTGTGCTTAAAAAATCAGATAATTTTGTGGATTTCCGGGATAGGAGAGAGGCTTGTAAGCGGTTATAATCAAACCAAGGCAATAATCCAAAAACTGGGAGGTGTCGACGAGGAAAGGCAATGTTGCCCATTTAGCTGCTGCTCGACGGAAAATGATCAACGGGAAAAGGTAGGCCAAGGCTTGTTCAACTTTAATTTACAAGTGCAGGAATGGAAGAAAGAGAGGTGCACTATCATGAAATTGTCAGTTGGAGGCTATTCGTTCTGTAATTCTTTCCGGGCAGGAACGATGGATGTATTCGGCTATCTGGAAACGGTCAAATACCGTTACGGCTTGGATGCCGTCGATTTGTGGAACGGTTTTTTTGCGGATGGTACGGGCGAGCTTTGCAGGGTGCCTGACGAGGATTACATACGGAAAATTCGGCAAGCGCTCGATGAAAGGGAGCTAATCCTAGCTAATTTTGCCATCGATAAAGCGCATATTTGGGACCCCGATCCGGTGGAAAGGGAAGCGCTGCACAAGAACGCGCTGGATCATCTGAAGATGTCGGCCGCGCTAGGGGCACAGACGGTCCGGATAGATACGGGTATCTACGAAACGACGGAGATCACCGAAGAGCAGTTCGAATATATCGTCAACCGGTTCCGCGAGTACTGCGAGTTTGCGAAGGATAACGGATTCCTGATCGGTCCCGAGAACCATATGGGCCCCTCGCTCGTGCCGGGCACGATGGCGAGAATAGCCGAGGCGGTCGATCATCCGAGCTACGGAATTTTGCTGCATATCGGCAGGTGGCGAGAGGATGTGGAGCAGGGGGATGCCATGGTGGCCCGCTGGACGGTTCATACGCATTTCTCCGCCCATACGGTGACGGGCCCGGAAGCGGTGGAGAAGGTCCGGATGCTTAGAGCGGCCGGGTATGACGGATATTGGGCGGTCGAGTACAACGCGCCCAACAACCAATATGGGGAAGTCGAGTGGCTGCTGGCTTCGGTCAAGAGGGTATTGGCCGCGAGCGAGGCGGAGTGAGGTTTTAAAGAAACGGAGGAATAGGGCATGAAGACGATTCGGATAGGGGTTATCGGTGTCGGACTCATCGGCAAGAATCATATGGAAAATTATTCGAAGCTGGCGGGAGCGGAGGTCGTTGCCGTTTGTGACATTAACGAAGCCGAAGCGAAATCGGTGGCTGACAAATACGGCGTGCCGCACGTATATACCGACTACAGGAAAATGCTGGAGCGGGACGATCTCGATGCGGTGGATGTATGTCTCCATAACAATTACCACGCTCCCGTGTCCATCGCTGCCATGGAGGCAGGCAAGCATGTCTACTGCGAGAAGCCGATTGCGGGCTCCTACTTCGACGGCAAGCGGATGGTGGACCGGGCGCAGGAACTGGGAAAGATGCTGCATATCCAGTTGGGTACGCTGTACCGCAAGGAGACCAAAGCGGCGAAGGCGTTAATCGACGGAGGAGAGCTCGGATCGCTGTACCATGCCCGGGCGACCGGATTCCGCCGAAGAAACCGGCCGTTCGTGGACGGCTTCGGAACCGCCTATTTCACCCGCAAGGAAACGGCAGGAGGCGGAGCCATCTTCGATATGGGCGTCTATCATATTGCTCAGATGCTGTATCTGCTGGATCTGCCCAAGGTCGAGCGAATATCCGGCAAGACCTACCAGGAGATGGACATGGACGCTCACAGGAAAGCGGCCAGCGGCTTCGATGTCGAGGAATTGGGACTGGGCTTCGTCCGCTTTGCCGGCGGCGTGACGATGGATATTATCGAAGCGTGGTCGGTTCATCTGGGCGGATTCGAGGGGGGCTCAGTGGTCGGCTCCAAGGGAGGAATCCGGCTGCCCGCCTACGGTCCGGGGGACCAGAAGTTCTCGTATTACACAACCCGATGCGACATCGACCTCGACAGCACCGTCGATTTGAACATGATGGATCTCCGCTGGCACCGGCTGAGGGAGAATGAAGACGCCTACGACTCGTCCCAGCACCATTGGATCGCTGCGCTGCAGGGCAGGGTCAAGCTGCTGCCCACCGCAGATATTGCGCTTCAGACGATGCTGATCAGCGAAGGGATTTATTTGTCGGATTCGCTTGGCCGCGAAGTAACAGCCGAGGAGGTAGCCGAGCGTTCCGTTTCCCTGTCCATTCCCGTATAAGGATGGGAACGGCGCTTCTCTCCTCAGGAATTCGGCGGAAAGAGAGGGGTAGCTTATGACGGATACGGTCCAGCCGGCAAGCGCTCGCTCGCTGGTTCAGTTGAAGATCTATAACTTTTTCGTATATGGCTCGATTGCGGTGCTGTTCGCCTTTTTTCCCTTCTATTTCATGAAAGCGGGATTGAGCCGGATGGAAATCGGCATGCTGATGGCAGGCGGACCGTTCGTCTCGATCATTGCCAACCCGATGTGGGGGTACTTAAGCGACCGCTTCCAAAATCTTCGGCGCGTCATCGTCATCCTGCTGCTGGGGAATCTGTTGGCCGTGCAGGCGGTGTTCCATACGACATCGTTTGGAGTCATATATCTGGTCATGATCGTGTTCTTTTTCTTCCAGACGCCGCTGTTCTCACAGAGCAATAGTCTGATCTTGAATACGATCGAAGGGACGCGGTACAAATTCGGCACCTTCCGGTTATGGGGCTCACTCGGCTGGGCTTTGTTGGCGGTCGCGGTCGGGCCGGTAATCGAGAGGACAGGAATTGACCGGCTGTGGATCATTTACAGTGTGATGCTGCTGATCACACTGGCCTTTACGATCGGACTGCCGCGGGGACAGGTCGCCGAAGTTCCGACCAAATTCGACGGGCGCGGGTACGGGAAAGTGTTTATCAATCCCCACTTTACGATATTTGTCCTGCTGGGAGTGCTCATTTCCGTGCCGAATTCGATGAATTCGACCTTCGTCTCCATCTATATTTCGGATTTGGGCGGCTCCGAAACGCTAATTGGCTGGTCGGCCTTCTTCTCCGCTATTTTCGAAATTCCGGTTTTTCTGCTGTTTGACCGCTTCCTCAAGAAAAAGACGAATACGATGGTCGCCTGTCTGGCAGCGGTCAGCCTGCTGTTCGCTTTACGGTGGCTGCTCATGGCGGTTGCGGCCGGGCCCTGGCAAATTATATGGATCCAGGTGCTTCACTGCATTACGTTCGGCGGCTACTATTACGTCGGAACGAGCCTGACGGCCCATCTTATTCCAAGCGAGTATCGCGCGACCGGGCAGGCGGCATTTGCCCTTACCTGGGGAGGCATTTCGGGCATACTGGCCGGATTTATCGGAGGATGGATGTTTCAGAATCTGGGACCCGCTCCGATGTATACGATCAGTGCGGTCGTTTCCTTGCTCGGAGCAGCCGGTTTTGTCTGGCTGTGGCGCATGATCCGCAAGGCGGAGGCGCGAACGAGCGGTACGCACAGCGCGGCTGTATAGGCAAGCGATTTCGAAGAATCTGCCATATTCAAAGATTGTGATGGTGAAGGAAGGCAAATCCGTCATGGATTTGCCCGGAGTATATGGGACGTCAAAAGTCCTTAAAGGACTAAATATGTCCCGAAATTTAAATATTTTCAAGGGTCTGAGCCCGGCCCGATGAAAGAATCCAACCCGATTCAGTAAAGGAGGAAAGCTTATGCGACAAAAAATTGTCCCGGCCTGGCTCGTGTTGTTCCTGCTGCTGGCAGCGCTGACCGGCTGCGGAGGAGGAAGCGGTACCGGTGCGGAAGGAGGCCAAGGAGGACAAGAGCAGGTCGAGATTACCTGGTTGGTCGTATCGAATCCCTATAAGCAGGCATGGTATGAAAATACGGTCAAGACGTTCGAAGCGGAGCACCCGCACATTAAAGTAAAGTTGATGACCTTGACCCAGACGGATGTGCCGCAGAAGCTGCCGACGATGGTCGCCAGCAACACGATGCCGGATGTTTGGTCCGCGAACTGGGGCGGAGGATTTGCGACATGGAAAGGGATGTATCTGCTGATGGATCTGACCCCGTATATCGAGAAAGATCCGCAAGCGGTCGAAGGGATCGACCCCCGGCTGCTGGATGTATACAAGATAGAAGGCAAAATATACGGGGTTCCGATGCTGCATTACGGATTTTTCCTGTTCTACAACAAGGATTTGTTCGATAAAGAGGGCATTCCGTACCCGACGACCGACTGGGATGATCAAAGCTGGACCTGGGACCGGTTCGTCGAGGTCGCCAAACAGTTGACGAAGGATACGGGCAAATCGAGCGATAAGCAATTCGGCTTCTATTACGACCTGCAAAATCATACGCGGGTGTGGCAGTGGGGCGGAGATTTCTTCAAGGAAGAGGATTATGTCAAAGGCGAAGTGAGTGAGCCGGCGGTCCTTACCAATCCGAGGAATTTGGAGGCGCTGCAATTTAATGCGGATATGATTTTCGAGCATAAAATTTCTCCTTCCCAAGGCGAACTCGATGCCGTCTCGCAGCTTGGCGATCCGTTCATGACCGGCAAGGTGGCCATGGTGCTCAAAGGCGGCTGGGGCTTCCAAAACTTCACGCAGGGCGTGAAATTCCGCTGGGGAGTGGCCGCTGTCCCTTATGCCGAGGGCCGTCAGGTTCCCAACTATGTGGACCCGTGGAATATTTATAAGAACAGCAAGCACCCGGACGAAGCCTGGGAGTTCGTGAAATTTCTGATCGATTCCAACGGGGCGGCCAAAGAGTTTGCCGAAAATTCGGGAGCGACTCCGGTTCATTCGGAGCTTCTGGACCGGTGGTATGAGCAGATGGCCAAAGTTACGGAAATGACGCCGGAGCAGCTGAAGCAAGTCAATGAGGGCTCGCTGAAATACGGAAGGGAGGATGCCGGCCATCTCATAAGAGAGTTTTCCCCTGTTAGTAACATGATCAAGCAAACGATGGACGGTGTCTACAACGGCAACAAAACGGTTCAGCAAGCATTGGAGGAAATCGACAAAAACTTGCGGAATCTGAAATCTGGCAAATAGCAGGTGAGCGAATATGAATGAGATGGAAATTTCCGCCCACGCTCCGGAGCGGATGCCCCCGGGGAGGAAGCGGAATATGGAAAGAATCCGGGAGCAGAGAGCGTTCTGGCTGTTCATATCTCCGTGGCTTATCGGATTCGTATGCTTTACGGGGGGGCCTTTCATCGCCTCCCTGCTGCTCAGCTTCACCGATTACAATGTCGTTCTTACGCCTAACTTTATCGGCTTGGGCAATTACATCAAGCTGTTCCAGGACAGCCTGTTCTATAAGTCGCTCCGCGTCACTGCGTATTACGCTTTGCTGAATGTTCCTTTTTCCATTCTGTGCTCCTTGCTGCTGGCGGTCCTGCTGAACCGCAAGGTGAAGGGGACAGCGCTGTTTCGCACGATTTATTACGCGCCGTCCATCGTTTCCGGCGTTTCCGTCGCCTTCCTCTGGTCCTGGCTGTTGAATCCCGATTTCGGGATTGTCAATAACGTGCTGCATGATGTGTTCGGCATTCAGGGCCCGGGATGGTTCAACGATTCCAAGACGGTCGTTCCGTCCATGGTGCTCATGCATTTGACCTCGCTCGGCTCGACGATCGTCATTTTCCTGGCCAGCCTGCAATCGCTTCCTTCGGAGCTGTACGAAGCCGCCGATATAGACGGCGCCGGAAGCGTGCGAAAATTTTTCAGCATCACCGTTCCCTTGATTTCACCTGTTATTTTGTTCAATTCCATTATCGGAATCATCAACTCGTTCCAGGTATTCACGCAGGCGTTCGTCATTACCAAGGGGGGGCCGGACTGGAATTCCTATTTTTACGTGCTGTATCTGTACGATACGGCCTTCGGGCAGTACCGGATGGGATACGCCTCGGCGCAGGCGTGGATTTTGTTCATCATCATTTTCGTGCTGACGATGCTGTCGCTGTGGCTCTCCAGAAGGTTCGTCCATTATGAATACGGTGATAACCGATAGGGGGAGGAGTTATGCTGCGCTTTAGAAAAATATACGGGCACGGAGAGCTGAATCCGCTGCAAAAAATCGTCACTTATGTGCTGCTGCTGGCGGGAGCCGTGCTTTTTGTCTTCCCGGTCTACTGGATGATCATCACATCGTTGAAGCATCTGCCGGATGTGTATACGATGCCGCCTTCCCTGCTTTTTTTCGATATCCGCTGGGAAAATTACAAGGACATTTTTACCATCGCACCGATGGGCAAATATTTATGGAATACGGTATGGTACAGCGCCGTATCGATTTCGATCCATGTCGCCGCCTCCTCGCTGGTCGCCTTCGGCTTTGCGAGACTTAGGGCCAAGGGCAGCGGCATTCTGTTCGCCATCGTGCTGAGCACGATGATGCTGCCGCCCCAGGTGACGATGATTCCGCAATATCTCGTCTTCAACAAGCTGGGGCTGATTGATACGTACTACCCGCTGATTATTCCGGCTATCGGCGGTGGGGCTTTCCTGATCTTCCTGATGCGGCAGTTTTTTCTCGGATTGTCCAAAGATTTGGACGAGGCGGTGAAGATCGATGGAGGCGGCTATTGGACGGTCTATTTCCGGATTATACTGCCCTTGTCCATGCCGGCGCTGGCCACGGCCGCCATTCTGGACTTCATGTATCGCTGGAATGACTTGATCGGGCCTCTCATTTATATCAACTCGCCGGAGAAGTTCCCGCTGTCTCTCGGGTTGGCCGGATTTACCGCCGCCTTCGGGGGAACTCCCTGGAATCTGCTGATGGCTGCGTCGGTCGTCGCTGTCGCACCTCCGCTCGTGCTGTTCTTCTTCACCCAGAAGTACTTCATCCGCGGCATCGTCATCAGCGGAACCAAGGGATAGCCTGTTCCTTGCCAGGATGTTCAGCCGTTCAGTCCGTCCCCATCATCCTTTAGCCTGCAAGCAGCCCGTTCACTGCACATATCGTCCCTACCCGTAAGGACGGAGGATGGTCAGGATTGGCTCCGATTCCGGTTATCCTCCCCTAGGTCAATCCTGTCCGATTAGCAAGCTAAGATCATCGGTTCATACGGTTTGCGGACGTTTGTTTGTCAGAGGCTCTCCTTTGGCAGGAAGTGTAGGTTTTTCGGATATTATTTTAATTCGCAAGGATACTCAAACGGACATCTCCGACTTATAATGAAAATAAAAGGACAGACAAACCAATGTTAGCCGATGATTCCCACCAGAAATGACAGCGCTTTCTAAGTTTGCGGGGGGAGGAAGTTATGACCAGAAGCCGGATGAAACGTTTGTTTTGCGCGGCCATCGGTTTAACGCTTCTCATGGGCTTGACGGCGTGTGCTACGGCATGGCCGCGGAATAGGGCTCCCGATTCGGCCGCCGGACCGCCCGAGCCGACGGTGCTCACCTTCATGCACAATTGGTCCGGACCCAGCAAGGTGAGCACCGTATATATGGAAAGGCTTCGTCAATTTGAGCGCGAGAATCCGGATATCCGCATCGCTCAGGAGGCGATCGCCTCCGCGCAGTACAAGATCAAGCTCGGTACCCACAGCGCGGGGAGGAAGCTGCCCGATTTAAGCGTAGTCTGGCCGGGCTCCCGACTGATTCCGTTGGTCGACAGCGGGCTCCTGATGCCGATTGACGACATCATCGGAGAATGGGAGGAGCTGCTTCCTCCCGATGCACTGCAGGGCTTCACGGTTCATGGGCAGACATATGCTCTGCCCGCCATCCAGAATTTCGACGATATTATCTACTATAATAAAAGCTATCTGTTAAAGGCCGGATATAAGGATTTCCCGGACAGCTACGGGGAGTTCAAGGAGATGCTGGTCCGCTTGAAGGAGCTGGGCATCACGCCCATCGGGCTCGGCAATAAAGATAAGTGGCCGCTGTCTTCGGCCTATGTCTCTATCATTACGGACCGGATCAACGGCCCCAGTTTCCTGCAGGGGGTGGCCAGCGGAGAGAGGGCGTTCACGGAGTCCGGGTTCGTTCGTGTACTGTCGGTTATCGGCGAATTAGCCGAGATGGAAGTTTGGAATGAAGATATGAATTCCATCGATGCGATTCAGGTGCTGGAGCGGTTCCTGCAAGGGGAGGTGGCTATGGTCATTTCCAACAGCTCTTACAATGCCAAGCTCAGAATCGATAATCCGAACGGCACCCAGGTAGGCGTCGCCCTGTTTCCGAGGTTCGCTGAAGGCAGAGGCGACCCGGCCCGAAGCGCCGGCAATATTCAGATGGGCATTGCCGTCAACAGCCGGCTCGATCCGGCGAAGAAGGAAGCCGCATTCCGGTTTCTTAAATTTTTTTATGATGAATCCTTCTACCGGTCCTTGTTAATGGAAAATATTCTTGTGCCGGCCAGGCTGGAAATCCCCGAAGACGCCGACCCTTCCTTGCGGGAAATCATCGGGCTGACCGGCAACGGGACGGCCCCGATTCTGGACAGCGTCGTTCCGCTGTCGGTGAAGGACGCGGTTGAGACCGGGCTTGTCGCCATTGTTAAAGGGCAGGCAGCACCGGAGGAGGCCGCCCAAGAAATGCAGAGGGTCATGGATCAATGGCTGAATGATAACCGGGCAGCAGATTGAGCGGAAAGAAGGAGAAGCCGCATGCGGAAACGAAAGCGGAGCCGTTGGCTGGCGCGATTGAGTTTGAAGTGGAAGTCTTACATCCTGTTTGCCGTATTCGTTACGCTGCCTACTCTATGGCTCGGGCAGGTTGTTCTCCAGCAGCTGAGCGGTATATTGCGTGAGCAATTCATGGCTTCCACAGAGCGGAATCTCGATGTAATCGTCATGAATTTGACGGACAAGATGAAAGCCGTCGAGGATATGTCCGACTATATGACGTACAGCCGCGATTTCCGAACGTTCATGATGAGCCCGCCGGATCAGATTTCTCCCGAAGAGAATGACCGCATACAGGACAGCATTATGGGCTTCGCCACCTTTCAACTGATGTCCAAAGGCTATATTAAATCGATTTCAATTGAAGGAATCGGAGGAGGCCGGGTCGACTTTGGCGAGCCGGTCTTAAGCGACGAAACCGATTGGCGGGAGAAAGCCCGCAGCAAGCGGGGAGAAGCCGTCTGGAGCGATTCCTACCTCATCTACAGCGGCTGGAACGAGAGCAAACGTGTCCTTTCGATGTTTCGCGTCATCAACTCGTATGACGATCCCGAGCGCCCGATCGGCCTGGTCACCGTAAGAATGGATGAAGGGGCAGTGTCGGCACTGCTCGAAACCGGGATGGGCAAGCAGTACGGCCATATCTTTATTGTCCGTGGCGACGGTACGGTGGTCCTTCACGATGATAAACGCGTCATCGGCTCATCTAATCCGTGGCTGGACCGCAGCGGGGCAAGCAGCTTCTATTCCGGCAAGGGGCCGAATGCCGGCAGCTATCTGCAAATCATCCGCGAGGTCGGAGCAACGGGCTGGCAATTGATCGCCTTGATCGACAGGGCACGGATCGAGAGCCACGCCCAAGGCATCAAGGCTTCGATTCTGCTGATCCTTGGCGTCATGGTCCTATTGGGACTGGCCGCGTTGTTCGGCTTTCACTGGACGATAATCCGTCCGATCCTCGAGCTGAAGAAACAGACGATGCGGCTGGAGGGGGGGGATTTTCAGGCGCGGGTCGCCATCCGTTCCGGGGACGAGATCGGCAGCCTCGGCAGGCAGTTCAACAGGATGGTCCGAACGATCCGCCGACTGATCGATACGAAGTATGTACTGGAGATTCGCCAGCGCGAATCGGAGTTGAAGCTGCTGCAAAGTCAGATCGATCCTCATTTTTTGTATAACACGCTGGATATGATCCGCTGGACGGCCAGGCTGGAGCAGGCCGGGCAGACCAGTCAGCTTATTGAAGCTCTGTCCCGTTTCTTCCGCAACAGCTTGAGGAAGGACCGGATGTGGACGACGCTGCAGGATGAACTGGAATTCGTCCGCTCGTATCTCGAGCTGCAGAAGAGAAGACTGGGCGACGGGCTGAGTTTCACTGTGCTGGCGGATGCAAGGGTAAATCATTGCGTCATGCTGACCCAAATTATCCAACCGCTTGTGGAGAACAGCTTGAAGCACGGGCTGGCCCGCAGGAAGCAGGGGGTCATTGCCGTCCGCTGCTACGAATCGGGAGGCGGGCTGCGGATCGACGTGCTCGATAACGGCAGCGGTTTTGCCCCGGAGCTTGCCGGCTTCCTGATGGGAGCATTCGGCTCCCCCGGCAGTCAGCCCGCGCAGGGACTGGCTCTGCATAATATTATGGAGCGATTGAGAATCGTGTTCGGAGAGAGTGTGGGATTCGAGATCGGAGAGCCGCCGGGCGGGGGAGCCAGAGTCAGTCTCCGGCTTCCTCTGCTGTACAATTCGGAGCAGGCTGTCCGATTGCTGCATCGCAAAGACCAACCGGGAAAGGCGGGAATCGGACCTTGACTTTCAAAATGTTGATTGTGGACGACGAACCGGTCATTTGCAGCGGACTGAGACATACCATTCCGTGGGAAACGCTTGGGATCGATGTCGTAGGCGAGGCCTATGACGGAGAGGAAGCGCTGCGCATCGCTGCCGTGCGGCCTCTCGATCTGGTGCTGACGGATATCTCTATGGAGGGAATGGACGGCTTGGAGCTGGCGGGAACACTAAAAAGCCGTTATCCTCATATTAGAGTGATCTTGATCAGCGGTTATGAACAATTCGAATATGCCCGGCAGGCTGTCCGTTTGGGAATCGAGGACTATCTGCTCAAGCCGGTCGATATTGATGAATTGCTCGGACTGGTCGCGAAAATTACCGGTCAATTGGCTGCAGATCGAGAACGAAAGCACCGGAAGGAGAGGGAGGAATGGCTGGGCTGGCTTAACGATCAGATGCAGGGAATCGATAGAGCCTGTCCTCCGGCCGCGTTGCTATGGGAGAGTGAAGCCCCAACAGACTGCCGGGTGATAGTCAGCCAGTTGGATGATTATGCCTGTTGGCGGCAGCACCTCTCGGAAGCGGAGAGCAAGCAGATGCGGATGCGTTGGAAAGCGGCCGTGGAAGCGGCACTGCAAGCTGGGGGCTGGTATCCGCTATCTATTTTCCACCATCCGAACCTGCTCGTTACGATGGCTGCGGGCGCCTCTGCGAGCTGCATTGATTCCGCTCCGGGTGCGAGCTGTACGAACGCGCAATTCGATATGCTTGAGAGGCTTCTGAGCGAGACGTCGGAACGTTGGGAAGGGCCCGGCCGACTCGCTTTTGGGGTGTCCGGCTCGTTCAGTGACCCGGCTTGCTTTCGCCTTCACGGGATGGAGGCCGTACAGGCTCTTCGACGCAGAGCGATAGAGGCAGACCGCATCGTGTTCGAATACGGACACGAAATACGAACGCCTCCCCGATCCGTTCCGTGTTTAAGTGACGAGATGAGTCAATGGGAGGAGCGGCTGGCCCGGTCCATACTGAAGGAAGCAGAGTATGAAGTCGCTGTGGCGGTGCGGGAGCTTCTGAACTGCTGCAGAGCTCGGAGGATGCTGCTGGACGAAGCGGTTCAGGTTTGCGACGAGCTTCGTCTGATGGTCTGCCGCAAGCTTAGGGAGAGCGGGCTTCGGATCGGGGGGGAAGCGGCCGGATATCCGTTGGCCCGGCTTGACCCGCATGTCTATAATTCCTATGCTTCGATTGAAACGATATTTATCGAGCAATTGCTTGCGCTCGCATCAGCAGCGGTGCCTCCTTGCCCGGGAAAAGCCTGGCGGATTATGGAGCAGGCCAAATCCTATATCATTCAAAATAGCGGAAGCGATCTGCGGGCGGCGGATGTCGCCGGCTGGCTGCAAATTACGCCGAACTATTTCAGCATGCTGTTTAAGCAGCATACGGGGAAAAATTTCTCCGAGTTTCTGAATGAGCAGAGAATTAAGAGGGCGAAGGAGCTGCTGCTCGAAAGCACGGACCGGGTCTATGAAATCGCCGATCAGGTGGGCTATAAGGAATATAAGTATTTTTCCGCCATTTTAAGGCCCACACCGGCCTGACGCCGACCGATTACCGGGAATTGGCTTCCGCCAGATAAGGCTTCGCATCCGACAGCGAGATTGCTCCATCGATCCGGCTAACGGGGACCTCTATGGACAGGTTCCAGGCCAATATCGGCTCCATGTATATTCCGTAAGAGAAATATAAATTAATATGACATTAGATGTCATATAAGTCTGTTACTCTTGGATAAGGCAGCGAAAATTGAAAGGTTCGGTGAATCACCGCACTTTGCACTCTTGCCGGAGAAGGAGCGATAATAGAAATGAAGCCATTACAGGGAAAAGTGGCCGTGGTGGCCGGTGCGACCCGCGGATCGGGACGCGGAATAGCAGTCGCGCTCGGGGAAGCCGGAGCAACGGTGTACTGCACGGGCCGGAGTGTCCGGGGAAGTTTATCCGATATGAATCGGGCGGAGACGATCGAGGAAACAGCCGACAGAGTGACGGCCAGCGGCGGGACAGGAATTCCCGTTCGTGTGGATCATTCGGTGGAGGAAGAGGTGAAAGCTTTATTCGAGCGGGTCCGAAGAGAACAATCGGGTCGTCTCGATATTCTGGTCAATGATGTGTGGGGCGGAGACCCGCTATCCGAATGGAACACCTCGTTCTGGGAGCATTCGCTGGATAACGGCCTGCTTATGCAGCGGCGGGCCGTACATTCCCACATGATTACCTGCTACTATGGCGCGCCGCTGATGATTGAGAGACGGCAGGGACTGATTATAGAAATAACGGACGGCACGGATTACCGTTATCGGGGGAATCTGTATTACAGCTTGGCCAAAATCTCGGTCATCCATCTTGCCCAAGCGATGGCGGCGGAGCTTAAGCCGTACAACGTTACGGCATTGGCGCTGACTCCGGGCTTCCTGCGTTCGGAGGCCATGCTGGATCATTTTGGCGTGACCGAGGACAACTGGAGGGAAGCCGGTCAGATCGATCCTCATTTTCTCATGTCCGAAACTCCGGCTTACATAGGCCGGGCAGTGGCGGCGCTGGCTTCCGATCCGGAAGTGGCGCTTAAATCCGGACAGGCATTGAGTACCTGGGCGCTCTCGGATGAATACGGATTTACCGACCGGGACGGCAGCCGGCCGCATTGGGGGAATTATGCCGCCGAGCAAGGCTTCTAGGGGCTGCGGAAGAATCATTTTAACGCTTGTCGGTCCACATTTGTCTCGAAGTGTCGCGGTATCGCGGAGTGCCGCAGCATCACCAAGTATCTTGAAGTACCAGCGCTTGAGGTCTGATCTTGGTGCGGTCTTCATTAAGAAACGTTAGTTTGAAAACTCTAAAATTATGTTCCTTCGGCTGACCAGCGGGGGAGAACCGATCGCAGGAGGGGGGCGAAAGCATGAGAGCGGACCGGTTAATATCTATTTTACTTTTGCTCCAGAATTATGGACGGCTGACTACCAAGGAGCTGGCGGACAGATTGGAGGTATCCGAGCGCACCATCCATCGGGATATGGAGGCCTTGAGCACAGCCGGAATTCCGGTGTTTGCCGAGCGGGGGGCCAACGGAGGGTGGGCTTTGTCCGAAGGATACCGGACTCAACTGACCGGGATGAAGACCGAAGAAATGCAGTCGCTGCTCTTGGCCCACTCTTCCTCGCTGCTCCGGGATTTGGGACTCGGCAGCGTGTTTGAGGACGCCTTTCAGAAGCTGTTGGCTTCTTTCCCTGTACGGCTTCGCGAGGATGCGGAGCTCGTTCGCCGGCGCATTCATGTGGATGGCGCCGGTTGGCATCCGTCGGATGAATCCCTGGCGGCATTGCCAACCGTTCAAGAAGCGGTTTGGCAGGAAAAGAAGCTGAACTTCGAGTATCAGCGCGAGGAGGATGCGGTGGAGCGGACGGTTGAACCGCTAGGCTTGGTGGCCAAGAGCAGCATATGGTATCTCGTCGCAGCAGTGGAAGGGGAGCTGCGAACCTACCGGGTCTCCCGCATGAAGAGGGCCCGGATGCTGGAAGAGTTCTTCGAGCGCCCCGATTCGTTCGATTTGGCCGCCTGGTGGGAGCAATCCACACGACAATTCCGGGAACGGTTGCCTCAATATCCGACTCGGCTAAGGCTCAGCGCTCAGGCGCTGTCACGTGCTTCCCGCCAGCGCTATATGAAGCTGCTGCATACCGGACCCGAGGTTAACGGCTGGATCGAGGCGGAGGTAGAATTCCATACGCTGGATTCTGCCTGCGAAATATTGCTCGCATATGGGCCTCTTGTGAAGGTGTTGGAGCCGGCTGAGCTTCGTGACAGCCTGCTGTCTCAAGCACAGGGCATTGTGTTGTTATATAGTGAGGAGAATACGGAGGAATCGTGATGCTGCCCGGGGCAATCCCTGATTAAAGGTTGGGGTGACCCGAAGCAATGAACGAATAGGGCAGGAATTTGCATCCAAGGAAGGCGTATCCGGCAGGACGACCGTAGTGGTCCCTTTTCAAAGGCTGCGTATGCAGTGAAATGACCGGAGCGGGATAAGCCTTCCCGTTTGCAAATCATTTTATTGTCCCCGAATTCAGGAAAAACAACGATCGCCATACAGCAGGAAATATCGGAAGACGTGGACTAATCGGCGCCCACCTTCCCAAGAAAGAGACGTTTTTAGTAGACGGTTATGAAGAACTGGTCGCATGGTGAGAAGTGAGAGAGCCGTGTAGGAAGTGTAGGAATTGCTTGAATGTAGACTGATAACAAATAATACTGGGATTGGAATCAGCCATTGTAGTTATGCAACGGCTCTTCTATAAACGTTCGTTGCCCAGCCAAGGGTAATCGCAAGCAGTGGTATCATAACGGCGAACGCTAGAAATACATTCTTATCCCAAATGGTGCCGCTGGCCAATACGCGAGAAGCTTCCACCACATAATACAGCGGATTTAAGTGCGCGAGAACTTGCAACCATGTCGGCCCAAAAGAAATGGGAAGTAAAACGCCTGCCAGCAACATTATCGGAAGCTGCAATCCGGTGACAACAGCGGCTAATGTACCGACATCTTTGAATAGGAGTCCTAAACTGCTGCTTACGGCAGACACGACAGCCGTCAATAGGCAAAGCAGAACCAACAAGACAGCAAGCCCGCCAATGTGAATTTGAAATCCGGCAAAGCTTGAAATAATGATGACAATAAGTGCAGGCAGCAAAAACATGACAACATCTTTCACCACGTTACCCATTAGTAGGGAAAAGCGGCTGACCGGCGAAACCCTGAAGCGTTCAATAACCCCTGTTTGCAGCTCATGGATGATGGTCCAGCCAATACCGGTGCCGCTGCTTAATGCAAATAAAGCCAGCAAGCCGGGAACAAAGACGTTGGCAACACCTGTTTCTCCCACGCTGGGAATCCCGCCTAGAAGAGGCGCGAACAAGGCGAGATACAATAAAGGCGTTGTGAAACCCATAAATAACCATATGGGAGAGCGGATTTGTTCCATCATTCTCCGTTTGAAAAGCAGTCCTGTCTCAGAAGCCACGTTCATGCGATTCCCTCCTTAACATCACGTAGCAGTCTTCCTGTCTGTTTAAGAAATACATCGTCAAGGGACGGCGTGGATATGGTAATCGATTGCGTTCGAATGCCTTCGGTCTCCAAGAATTCGAATACGCGGGGCAGTGTCCGAGCTCCGTCATTGGCATAAAGATAGAGATTATCGCCTTCAAGCCGGGTTTCATGGATAAAACTCAGCTTTTCCAAACGTAATTTTGCTTGTTCTGATTCCTCGTTAGAAAGTCGAATTTGAATGACATCGCCGGAGATTTGATTTTTGAGAGCAAGCGGCGTGCCCTCCGCCACGATCCTCCCGTAATCCATAATGGCAAGCCGGTCGCTTAAGGCATCCGCTTCGTCCAAGTAATGCGTAGTCAAGAAGATGGTTGTGCCGCCTTCCTGCAGCTTTCTGATTTGCTCCCATAGATTGGCGCGGTTTTGCGGATCAAGCCCGGTGGTCGGTTCATCCAGGAACAGGACTTTCGGACGGTTGATCATGCCTAGCGCGATTTCCAGCCGGCGCTTCTGCCCACCGGAATATGTCCTCACGACCCGATCAGCCAGTTCGGTTAGCTCGAAAACATCAAGCAATTCGTTGGTGCGGTTTCTCGCGTCGTGGCGGTTCATCCCGTAAAGCCTTCCGGCAAGGATCAGATTTTCGCGTCCGGTTGCTTCCATGTCCGCTCCGCCAAGCTGACCGACATAGCCGATATGCCGCCGCACCTCTTTCGGCTGGCGGACAAGGTCGTATCCGCAAATGGCCGCATTCCCTCCATCAACCGGCAAAAGTGTCGTAAGCATGCGAAGTGTCGTCGTTTTCCCGGCCCCGTTAGGACCGAGAAAACCGAAGATCTCGCCGCTCTTGACCGATAGCGTGACTCCGCGCACCGCTTCAACCGTGGATGTCCGGCCCTTTAATTTGACCGCAAAGCTCTTTCTTAGCTCGGTGATTTCAATGGCATTTGGCATACAATCAACCCTCACTTTATTTTTTCTTCTTCAATGTAATTATGGCGTTGCTTATAAGCCCCATTCCTATTCCGATGACAGCGCCGACGACAACGCCGGTTAGTGTATCGATCCAACCGCCGGCCAAAAAGTTGCCGCGCCCGCCGCTGCCGAGAAATCCGACAAGCGCCCCGATAGCAGAGCCAAGGAACAAAAAACCTGCATAGAACAGCCCAATCGCTTCGTAATCGGCCGGATCGCGGTTTTCAAAGTACCGCTCAAACCGCTCCTGCAAATCGGAAGACCTCGCGGTTTCACTGCGAAATGCAAGATCCGCCTTCGCACGTTCCAATGCCTCCCGCTCGGATAATCCTCCCGCGATCAAATCGTTCATGTAATCGCTCATGTAGATGATCATATCGTTTTGCGCTTCAAGCGATGTCTCCGAGCGGTTCTTGAACTTGGCAAGCTTTTTCAAGAGCTTGTTTTTGGCCTGGCCGGTTTTCCGCCGCAGCTTCTCCATGTAGGTCATCTCAGCTTCATCCAAATAGTGCTGGGATTGTTCCTGTGCGAATTGGTTCATTTTTTCCTGTACCTCACGACTAAAGCTCATTATTTTTCACCTCCATGTTTTCTTAACATTTGGATGCGCCCATTAAGAAAATCCCATCTCGCCCAAAAGGATGCCAGTTCCTCGAACCCACGCTCGTTGAGCGTGTAAAACTTCCTGGGGGGGCCCATTTCCGAAGGTTTTTTCGTGATGTGAACCAGCTTGTTTTTTTCCAGCCGCAACAGTAGAGCATAGACTGTCGCTTCCGCAAGCCCTTCAAATCCCATGGCGTGCAACTTTTTGGCAATCTCATATCCGTATATTTCGCCCCGGCTTATAATCTCCAGGACGATGCCGTCCAAGACGCCTTTGAGCATTTCGCTTAGATTATCCAGAATACCACCCCCACGGTACTCAACGTCGTAGGTAATCAATGTTATTGAGTACTGCTACACAATAACATAGAGTAGTGAAAATTGTCAATAAGCTTTTCAATTAAGTTGTTATTTTCAATAAGTGCTCCTCAATAATTCAATAACGCCTCTGGTACGAGGCGACCTTGTGCATGGCAAGACAGAAACATCAGAACATCTTCCTGCTTACCGGATGGCGGGTTTTCGGGTTGGGGGGGGTCTGCTGCGGAAGATATCCGAATAATAAGGAGTCCATAACAACGCATTTGATTCAGGCGGTGGTCATTCATTTTTCTGTTGGCAATCATGTGACAAAGCCCGGCCTTACGCCGGGCAATCGATTTAACTATCCATCGGTTTGCTAATCTAACTTTATTTATTAACAGCTTTCGGGGGCTGATTCGTTTAGCGGTTAATTAAATATGCTGTCAGGAACGTAATAAATTTTCTGCGTATCTTTTTTGTTTACCGGGTCTGTTACTATGGTGAAATAAACGTTGCCGTTTTTCGTCTGAACTCCTTCTATCTCTTTGAGCCCCACATTGGTAATCTTTACAAGAGCTCGGTATGCTCCGGTGTTCGACATCATCGCAATTTGCGGAGTATCGCCATGCGCGCCGCCTGATGTAAAGATTCTTGTACTGCCGAGCATGTCTACTCCTTGGAAAGATCCGTTCGGCCTGATGATTCCACTGCCCGACTGCGTGAAGCTGTAAACACAGGCGCTTTTCGCTGCCGCACTGTCCAAACGCACCTGTTTGCTGCTGTCCAGAAGCTTGTTCAGCGCTACCGTATCATAAATGGACCAAGTCACGGTTCCTTCTTTCGTCTGTACGCGGAAAATTGTATGGGTACTGTTGCCTCCGCCATCCACACGGTATGTCGTCCCTAATCTGGTACCGGTCTTATTGGCGTAATTCATATAGGTGAACCGATGAAGGTCTGTATAATCGAGTGTCGTGCCGGCTTTGTACTGCAGCCTTGCTACTTGAAGCGACCAGTTATACGTTGTTGCAGGATCCTGTTTTGAACTGAAATAGAAGTAATTCTGGCCATTGTAAGTATACATATCGAGGGTTTGGCCATGACCCGCATTGGTGATGGTCATTTTATCAACGAATGTGGCGTCTTTTCCATTGATGCGCAATCTTGAAAGATAGACCGTACCTCCAGACCGCTGAGTGACATAAATATACGTTGAAGCGATGTAAGCTTTTTGAACAACCAAGTTATGCTGAAGTCCTTTGAGATTGTAGGCGAGTGTCGCTGAAGCGCTTACCGTTTTCTGAGGAGCTGCAGCAAAGGCGGGCAAAACCGTCATTATCTGCATAATTAATGCGGCGGCCACACAAGTAAGTATTCTTAGTTGTCTTTTAGTAAGACGTAACGATTGGATTGGCAGCATCATGATTCCTCCTTAACAATGGATTTTAATATCATTGGATTGCCCCCGAAAACGTACCCAAAAATTAGAACTCTACCGTACTTCTTCAGCACAGAGAGCATGCCGGATATGCGCCATTGTCAATTAATTTTCACCTAGCAAGCCAGGGCCCTATTTTAAATCTCGATTCGAGAAATTATCGTAATAATCGGGGTTTATATAAAATAGAAAAGGGTTAGGGAGATGGCAAAAAAGTAGTAAACAATCTATGCGGTGAGAGGGACAGATTGAATAACATCGTAAAATGAAATCAACGAAAATTATACAAACCATCATTTGGGAGGTGTGGAGTAATAGTTCTGTTATCATTTAATACTTCACTGTATATGATGCGCCAATATATTAGAGGTCAAGTCAAAAGCTCCTATCATTATATTTTTAGACTATAAAAGGACGTTTGAATCACCAATGTACATGCCCGGTTGCGGAAATTCTTAATTCGAAGCCCACATATAGAAGAACTTGAGCATTTTAAGGAAGTCATAGACTACTACAGTCAATTAAGAGATAGTAAGGCTTGAAGAAGCCTGAAGAAATGCACAGGGATTATGTTTGGTGTTCCACCTAAAAAATCAGCCTGATAGTGGGAGGTAGGGAAGAAGATGTTAGCCGTCCGGAGACTGATTGCCTATGGAATTGATTTTATTATCCTTGCAATGATTCTTGTTAGCGTGCAATTAATAATTAATGTATTCACAGGGGGAGGGCTGTCCCGCTCGCTGCAAAGCGGCTGGGCCATAGAGCTGTGGGTGCTGTTAACGATGTCCGCACCTGTATGGCTTTACTTTATCTATTGTGAATATCGCACACGGCAAACGATAGGTAAAAAAATGATGAGGCTAATGCTCGAGAGGGTGGATGGACAGCCATTGAAGCTTCGGCAAACGGTGATTCGAACGCTGATCAAGCTGCTGCCGTGGGAGCTAACTCATATATTCATATTGCTGCCTGAACCTTGTGGTCTGTTCCCGAAGCCCCCCGTATTTCGATATACCTGCCCAATATCCTCATAGTACTCTATGCTGTCTTTCTGTTCTGGACGAGAGGCAAGCGCGCACTTCATGATCTCATTCCGGGGACTCATATAGTTTCAGAATAACACGGAGCCCCAAATTACCATTCCAAGAAAACGGGAAGAGGAAATGGAAATCAACTGGAAATTCATATAGAATTAAGAGAATCATAGAAACTGGAGAGGGTGTCGAAAAGATGGGCAGTAGAAGCAGGCTTATCCGGGAAGAGGAATTGGAGAATCTTCTGCAGTTATACAAGCATCTGCATCCGGAGGACCCGGAATTGACCAGGGACGAGGAGCTGTCCAAGCATTGGCGCGACATGCTGAATGACGGAAACATGAGCATCATTGTGGTAGAGCATGAAGGACAAATCGTGGCTTCCTGCATCCTGGTGCTGGTTCGGAACCTGACTAGAAGCGCAAGACCCTATGGGTGGATAGAGAATGTGGTTACGCACAAGGAGTTTAGAAGAAGAGGGTTCGGAAGGATTGCGCTGGAGAAAGCACAGGAAATCGCGTCGTATATCAGTGGCAAACAATATCTCCCGAATTTCTAATTAAATCCACATCTGGACTTGAATTTACAGTAAAGAAAGATTTAATGGATTGGGCAGAATTTTATTATGAAGGTAAGGAAGTAGCAAGGTGGAAAATGAAAGCAACTGAATTTTTTAAAACTTATTTAGAAATTGAAGAATATTCTCCCATAAAAGAACCCGAATTCTTCATATGTCTTTTTCAATGTATTTTTTATGTTGGGGATTAGGGAAATTAACTATTTATGCATCGAATATATTTAGTTAATAATTCCGCGTTTATTGAAAAAGCCCGGGCATTCTAATGAGGTCATCAACAGCTTCCATGACAAGATAGTTTAAAGAAGCTTGAATAGCCAATGGAAGAGGAGAAAAAAGAGAGGAAGAAGGGATGTCCTTCCTCTCTCAACGTTTATGGCAGACACGTGCTTTCGGAAACTATGGTGACTCATTGCTTTGCAGAGGAGAAGGGTCAACAATTTGGCCACGACTGACATTCAAATACTTAAGTTTATCCGCTATTTTTACTTTTAACAAGCCGGTGTCGAAGTCGGTATTCATTTCCTTGAAAAAGATCCCCTCTGCTACCTGCTCGCCCTCGACTTCCGAATTGCCGATGTGATACTGGTCCCCATTCCTGCGAACCGTGACACGGACTCCTCTCTCATGAGTGTCTGCCAATTCCTCATCCATTCGCTGAACGGCCACGATATGCAAATCAATTTCGCCTATTCGATTGAGGAGCTCATTAACGAAAGAACCGTGAATAATCTCCTGCCAACGCGTTTGGGCGGGCTGTCCGATGATCAATTGCGTAATATGATGATTCCGGGCCGTTTCGGCTATGATTTCAGAGGCTTTACGATTTTCGCTAGATTTCATAATAAAGGTTGCCCCTAGTTCTTCACATTTCGCTCTCCAGAGCGCCATATAATTCTCTTGCTCCTGATTAAGTTTATCCGGCTGCACAGGAATGACGCTTACTACAAACAGGGGGCATTGGAGATACCTGGCCAATTCACCGCCGCGGCGAATGAGCCGCTCCCCGTTCGGACCGTAATACACACAAACCATTATTTTTTCGTTGTTTTCCATTATTCGGACTCCTTTACTGTTGAAAACACGTGATATTTCTTTACTTTCCCAGGGAAGGTTCTGGGTGTAAGTCTGATCATTTCATTACCAATACCTTGCTGGACATTATAACCCAACTTTAGCAAAGAAAAAAAGGGTTAAGGATGTAATATGCTTGCGAAAATGAAAGTTTAGATTTGGTATAGTTGATCCGTAAATAGAAGCCGACTCCTTATTATCCACATTGCCATTAGGAACATCAGAAACAGGAATGACTATGAGAAATTACCAATGGATTAAGCTATAATATTACGAAAGGAAGCATTATCCATTTCAGTATAGGAAGTGACAGCGTGGTCGTTCGACGGGCGAACATTGCCGAGTGGGTTAATGATAAGGAAATCAAGATTAGTCCTAATCCGTCCGAGGAGAGCTTCCTCGCCTTTATAAAGCAGAAACGGGTATCCAAGAAGCTGATGCAGGAAATGGACATTGCAGAAGCCTTCAGCCAAACAGAATGGGTCGATCAAGAAGTCATTTTTAGGGGACGCCTCTAGGTCGCCCCAGTTAGGAGGTAGCTGTGGAATCGATCCGAGTTGCACAAGTGACAAGCCTTGATCCGGAAAGCTTGTCATCATTAGTAAAATGCAGTCAGGAAGAAGGCTTCCGCCATCTCGTTAGATTGGTCAAGGAATATGAACAAGGGGAGAATACTTTCTCCAGGCAGGGGGAAGCGCTGTTTGCGGCCATCCGGGGAGAGCAGATCGTTGGAGTGTGCGGTTTGAATCAGGACCCTTATTCGCAAGACAAAACCGGAAGAGTCCGGAGACTTTATGTGCTGCCCGAATTCAGGAGATCAGGCATTGGCAGAAAACTGACGGAGGAAGTCATAAAGGAAGCAGCCAAGCATTATAAACGGCTGGTTTTAACTTCCAAAAGCGAGGTTCAACTCCACCGTCTTTAGACGGTATCCGCTTTTAGCCCTACAG
>NZ_JBHTIU010000020.1:0-8391 GCF_042677205.1 Paenibacillus residui | reverse complement strand
CGCGGTGGGCCCGGCCGTCACGGTCTCAACCGTGACAGGCACGGCCGAGACCGCCGCGCGGCTGGCTGCGCGGGTGCCCGGGGCGGCGGCCGAAGGCATGGAAGGCTTCGGCGTAGCGACAGCCGCCCGCCAGTTCGGCCTGCCGGTGTTGGAGCTCCGCGCGATCTCCAATCCGGTAGGGCCGCGGGACCGGGCCGCATGGCGGATCGGAGAAGCCTTGGACGCGCTGGCCGCCGCCGGCGCAGTACTGCAGGAGGTGCTGGAATGAAGATAGCTTTTTCCCCTTGTCCTAACGATACATTTGTTTTCCATGCTTGGGTGCACGGACTTATTCCGGGAGCGCCGAAGCTCGATGTCACCTATGCCGATATTGATGTGACCAACCATTTGGCGGTTGCCGCCAATGGGCCGGACGTGCTGAAAATCTCGTACGCCGCCCTGCCGTGGGTACTGAACGATTATGCCTTGCTGCCCTGCGGGGGAGCGCTGGGCCGAGGCTGCGGCCCGTTAGTGCTGACCGCCCCTTCTGCAGAGGGAGCGGAGGCTGCGGCATTGGCGGGCCGGCGGGTGGCGGTGCCGAGTGAGCGTTCCACGGCTTATCTGCTGTTTCGGCTGTGGGCGGCCCGCAACGTGCCCGGCGGCGTAGGCGAGATCGTGATTATGCCGTTTCACGAGATTATGCCGGCGGTGCGCGACGGCAAGATCGATGCCGGCCTGGTGATTCATGAGGCCCGTTTCACGTATCCGTCGTATGGATTAAATCTGCTGGCCGATCTCGGAGCGTGGTGGGAGGAGGATACCGGCCTGCCCATTCCGCTGGGAGCGATCATCGCCAAGCGCTCTCTGGACCTGGCTTCCATTGCCCGGTGGACGCGCGAGTCGGTGGAGTATGCCTGGGCGCACCCGGAGGCATCACAGAATTATGTCTTGAGCCATGCTCAAGAGATGGATCCCGAGGTTGCCAAGGCGCATATTGACTTATATGTGAACGAGTTCACCGCTGAGCTGGGCGAGGACGGGTATGCGGCAATCAACGCCCTCCTTGGCCGGGCTGCGGAAGAAGGGCTGGTACCGAAGATAGACCCGGCCGCTTTACGGTAAATGCCGACAGAGATTCGGCGCATCATATGCTTCAATGAAAGGCACTTGCGAGAGGTACAGGCAAGTGCCTTTTTTGCAAATATAAGAAGGTATAAGTTTCCAAAGGACGGCGATAGCCGTCTATCCCGGCGTCCTCGCTATTTTGTAAAAAAGAATGCAACTTTAAACGGGGATTGCAGGAAGAAAGCAAACCAGGATATTTTCGGCTGCAAAAAGCGGTTGAATAAGGACTACCCTTCAGAGGAATGGAATATATTAGATTAAAACTTTACAAAAATTGAGAAACCAGAGCCTTTCAGCCTCGTATTATTTAATACTATAAAGTATTATTTAAATTAAGAGGAATAATCTGACTCCCTCTCTTGACGGAATAGAAGGCGACGGGATCCGGAACATAGAGAGGCCTATGCATACGCGGCGCCGGTCAGAAGTTTCTAGAACTAATGCTAAGCAGAAGGAGAAGAGGATATGATTCATTGCCCTAACTGTTATCAACCGAACAAAGATGATCAAAAAATGTGTACCGAATGCGGGTACTTTCTAGAGGAGGAATCAGCCGCGGCCGCAGAGTTGACGGGCCGGGGAGAGAAAACGGCGGAAGGGAAGGATGCCCAGACCGCATCCGCTTCGTCCCGGGAGAAATGGGAGCCTTATGCGGAGAAGGGAAAGCTCGTGGCCAAGGGCTATTGGAGCTACGCGGCGGATAAGCTGAAATCCCCGTTGACCAACGGAGTGGCGGCTGCCCCGTCCCAATGGATTAACGGCTGGATTACGCTCGGTCTGTTCGTGTTATTCTTCAGCCTGTCGAATGTCGTTCAATTGCGAAGTTTGAAGATGGGGATTTTAAGCATCGGCACACAGGTTCCGGTGTTCAAGACGTTCATGGTCAGTTTCTTTCACATCTCGGTTCTGGTGCTTCTTACCGCAGGTATGCTGTGGGTGGCGGTTAAATATCTGATGAAGTTATCCAAGGGATTTACGGAAGTACTGTCCCGCTATAGCGCTCTGACCGTAGTACCCGTCGGATTGACGATTGTCTTCTTTCTCACGTCGCTGATCGGATTGAGATCGCTGGCTTTATTTTTGCTTGTATTTATTTTGTTGGGATGGATAGCTGCGGTCCTCGTTACTATTTACTCTTTCAACAAGGAATCTGAAGGAACCGGCGCCGATCCGTTATACAGCCTGTTTGCCGTTTTCTTTGTCCTGTGTTTCTATCTATGGGTCGCCGGGGATTCCCTGACGAAGTCCTTCCTGAGTCTTGTCGTCAAATTTTAAATAGAACTATAGCAATCCCCCGGTGCTTGAGCAGTGGCCGGGGGATTTTGGCGCGGATATGGCCTGCGCCTCACGAACCACGCTGATTGGCGGATGTTCAAATAGGAGTACACAGGCTTGTTTACCACATTGGAAAGTTTAAGTTGATTAAAGCATCATAGTGGATAAAATCAACAATTGGTATAAAAAGCTACCTATCATACCAAATGGGGCTCCCCGCAAATCTTTATCGAAGCAAGGCAAGAAGAGCGACCGCGTTTAGAGGAAGGTTTTAGACGCCGACTCCGTTGGAGTGCGGACGGACTAAGCTTCGAAGGCCACACGTCCACTTTGGGGGATTGACAGAACTCCGTTATTTCTTCAGCAGGACGACAATTAGGATGGCGATAATGACGAGGAGCAGCAGCGCTCCTCCCAGAATAGCTATTAACCCCCAATTAACAAACACCATGATCATCACCTCAATAGAGTTCAAATTCGATAAGAAGAAGTTAACTCCTGCATTATCTGCCATAACACTAAAACCTGTCAATATGTGGATAGACTATCCAATTGACCAGTTGGTCATTTCGAAAAGTGACAATCTTTTGAAAAAATATTATTCCCCTTTATTTCTCAGGGAATATGGAATAAATGTTTAGCGAATTGTTTTGACCAATGAGTCAGTAAATAGTACCATTAGAAAAGAAAAAGACACTAGCGAAGAGGGGAAATGAGAATGCTCGGAAGAAATTGGACCCGATCTAGTAGTATAGTCCTGCTGCTTGTTCTTGTCCTGATCGCTGCGGGATGCAGTGGGAATCCGACTGGAGGGAGCCAGGAAGCAGAGGAGAAACAGACTCCTGTCCAGGTAGAGACGGTTCGCGAGGGGGATATGGCACTTAATCTGGAAATAGCCGGTACAGTGCAAGCATCTCGCCAAGTTACCGTGGTGCCTAAAGTATCCGGGACGCTGGCGGAGCTGCATGTCAGCAAAGGACAAGCCGTCAAGCAGGGAGACCCCCTGGCCACTGTGGATAATCGTGATCTTGTAACGGCCCTGGAGCTGGAGAAAGCCGGGCTGGCCAATGCATTGAACCAGCTTGAGCTCGCTAAGTCGAGAGAGCGCCAAGGATTGGATGCTTCCAAAAATTCGCTGAGAGACGAAGTGGCGAAGGAGCAGGCGGCTGAAAACTTGCGGCAGGCACAATTGGCCGTCGAACAGGCGGAAATCGGAGTAAAGCAGGCTAATCTGCGGATTAAGCAGGCGGAGCAAAGATTATCCGACTCGGTCATTTATTCGCCTATCTCCGGTGAAGTGCTGTCCATTCAGAATGAAGTTGGAGAGCTCGTGGGACAATCTCCTCTCATGGTGATTGTGTCGCTGGATCCGATCAAGGTAGTGGCCAACGTCAGCCCGAAGCAGCTGCCGCTGTTCCAGCAAGGGCAAAATGTTGAACTGGCGTTAAACTCGGATAGCGGGCCGGTAACCGGAACGGTGGAATATGTGTCTCCCGCAGCCCTGGATTCCGGGCTGTTTACTGTAGAGGTTAAGGTAGGAAATGCGGACGGCAGCATCAAGCCGGGAATGACAACCAAGCTTCTGGTTCCGCAAACCCTTGCCGAGAATGTGCTCATCCTGCCTACATCCTCCATTCTGGAGGAGAATGGAAAGTCCTATGTATATGTTATCCGTGGGGACCAAGCGGTCAAACAGGAAGTACAGATAGTTCAATCGCAAACGAATGAAACAGCGGTACAGGGAGAAATCACCGCAGGGGAACGAGTCGTAACGAAAGGCCAGTTTACTTTGACAGATGGCAGCAAAGTGAAGGTGATGGGGGAGGGGGACGTTAATTGAAGCTTGTAGACGTATCGGTCAAACGTCCCGTCGGTGTCGTCATGGTCGTTCTGGCCATCCTGGCGCTCGGCTTCGTATCGCTTAAAAATTTGGCGGTCGATCTGTTTCCCAACATCAACTTGCCGATCGTCGTCGTAGCAACCAGTTATCAGGGCGCAGGCCCGCAAGAAGTGGAAAATTTGGTCAGCCGGCCGGTGGAATCCGCCGTCAGCTCCGTTCAGGGGGTCAACACCATTCAGTCGACCTCCCAGCCTAACTCCTCGTTGGTTGTGCTGATGTTCGATTCCGGCGTCAATCTGGATACGGCCGTTGCCGAAGTCCGGGAGAAGGTCGACCAGATGAAGAGCTTCTTGCCGGACAATGCGAATGATCCCTCCGTGCTGCGCTTCGACCCTCAACAAATTCCGGTTATGTCCATCGGCCTGAACGGGGATAAGCCGGAGGTGCTGCAGGATATCGCGGAGAACCAGATCGTTCCTATGCTGGAGCGGGTGAACGGGGTGGGCTCCGTGTCGGTGCAGGGAGGAAAGACCCGGGAAATCCAACTCGAGCTCAACCGCGCGGAGATGAAACGTTACGGAATCTCGAGCGGGCAGATTGTTCAGGCGCTTAGCGGCGAGAACCGCTCGGCGTCGGCCGGTGTCATTGCCAAGGGGGATAAGGATCTGCAGATAAGGGTCCAGGGAGAATATACGAGCCTTGACGATATTGCGAACACCTTGCTGATGCTGCCGCAAGGCGGATATATCCGGATATCGGATGTAGCCGAGATGAAGGATACTTACAAGGAGCAAAACTCGTTGACCAAGGTCAATGGAGAATCAGCCCTTGTCTTATCCGTACAGAAGCGTTCCAATGCCAATACCGTCAAGGTTGCGGACGGATTGAACAAGGCGATTGTGAAGATCAATCAGGAGCTTGGCGACCGGGCCAAATTGTCCGTCGTCATGGATACCTCGATTTTTATCAAAGAATCGATATCTTCGGTTATTAACAACATGATTTTAGGAGGGGCCATCTCGGTCTTCATCCTGCTGCTGTTCCTGCGAAGCCTGCGGGCGACGCTTGTTATCGGGATCTCTATTCCGATTGCGGTAATCTCCACATTTTCATTGATGTATTTCACCGGACAGACGGTCAATGTATTGTCCATGGGGGGATTGGCACTCGGGATCGGGATGATGGTCGACTGTTCGATTATTATTCTGGAAAATATTACGAGGCACCGCCGCAACGGTGCTACGTTAATCGAGGCGGCCAAGCAGGGAGCGTCCGAGCTGGGATCGGCGGTTATCGCATCCACTACTACCAGTCTGGTAGTTTTCCTGCCGATTGTCTTCGTTAAGGGAATCGCTTCGGACCTGTTTGTTCCGTTAGCCTTGACCGTTTCCTTCTCGCTGATCGCATCCCTGGTCGTTTCGTTGACTCTGGTTCCGATGCTGTCCTCGAAAATGCTCAAGCTCAAGACGCATGAGGAAGTTCGCAACGGCAATGGCGGCAAGCAGGTTGGAAAAGGATTGTTCAGCCGCTTTACTGCCTGGTTTGGCGGAATAATAAAGGTATATAAAAAGTTGCTTAAATGGGTGCTTTCCCATCGCAAAACGACCGTTACCCTGACGATCGTTATATTGGTAGGCAGCCTGGCCCTAGTTCCATTCATCGGTATGGAGTTCTTCCCTGCCTCGGATCAAGGACAGATCACGATCAATATTGAGACCGATACCGGATCGAACCTGCACGAAACCGAGAAGGCAGCGGACCAGGTGTCTGAAATGCTGAAGCCTTATGCGGATTTGATTGAAACCAATTATTTATCGATAGGCAGCGGGGGCGGCTTCGGCGGCTCGGGGACGAATACCGCGTCATTTAATATTCAACTGATACCCGCCAATGAACGAAGCATGACCACCAGTCAGATGATGGTAGAACTGCAGGAGAAGACGGCTTCAATTCCCGGCGCCGAGATCGTAGTAACCGAAGCATCGGCGGGACTGGGAACCGGTAACCCTGTGCAGATTCAGATTAACGGGCCGGATTACGCCGTTCTCTCCGAGCTGGCGGACCAAGTAGTCTGGACGATTTCCCAAATTGACGGCATTCATAATGCCCAGAGCTCGATCTCTGCAGGGCGTCCGGAAATCCAAGTGCACGTCAACCGCGAAGCGGCGGCTCAATACGGCTTGAGCTACCAGCAGGTGCTTCAGGAGGCGGAGACCGGCTTCAATGGCCGGGTGGCTACCCGCTATCGGGAAGACGGCTACGAGTATGATGTCCGAATTCTTCTGCCGGAGGGCGAACGGAAGACGATCAGCGACCTGGAAATGATGATGCTGCCTACGGCGACCGGACAGCTCATTCCGCTGTCCGCAGTGGCTGATTTGCAGCAGATCCAAGGACCTTCGGAAATCCAGCGGCAGAATCAGGAGCGCCAGGTTAATGTGACGAGCGATATCGTAGGCCGTGATCTTGGCGGAGTCATTACCGACATTAACGCAGCTCTAAGCGGTATGAATTTTCCGGAGGGCTACTCCTATTCTATGGGAGGTCAGGCGGAGGATATGATGGAATCGTTCCAGGATTTAGCTATGGCACTGGTGTTCTCTATCTTCCTTGTTTATATCGTCATGGCCGTCCAGTTCGAGTCGGTGCTTCATCCTCTGGTGATTATGTTTGCCATGCCGACCATGTTCGTAGGGGTTATGCTGGGGCTGTTCGTAACCGGTAAGCCGCTTAGCGTTCCGGCTTTGATAGGACTCATTATGCTGGCGGGGATTGTGGTCAACAACGCCATTGTGCTTATTGATTACATCAACGTGCTGCGCAGGCGGGGCGTGGATCGTACCGAAGCCATTATGCAGGCGGGTACGACTAGGCTGCGCCCGATTTGGATGACTACGCTGACCACCGTGCTCGCCATGATCCCGCTTGCTTTAGGAATCGGCGAGGGGGGCGAGTCTCAGGCTCCGCTGGCGGTTGTCATCATCTTCGGGCTGATGGTTTCCTCCTGCTTCACCCTGTTCCTGATCCCGGTCATGTACACTCTGTTTGACGATATGGCCGGCTGGTTCAAGCGACTCTTTCGCCGGAAGAAGAAGGATTCGACCATTGTCCCGACCGGGATCAACGGTTAAGCTTGAATGAGCAGATTACGGATAGCCTGCGGAAAGGCCGCCCTGTGTAGAGGCAGTTGCAGAAGAAGCAGCTAGACCTGTAATAGCAGCTGCAGTAGAAACAAATGGAAGTAACGTGTAAGAAGCCCTTGCGATGCAAGGGCTTCTTTATATAAGCGGACAATGGGCGCGAAGTGCTTTTAGTTCTGTCCATTTGAACGATTATTCATAACAAAAGCGGACCTTTCGTGCCATACATACGGCCGATTGTATGATTATTCGATTTATTATATAGAACGCATCGTTCGCATCAAGATCAGCTATGCTTGTCACTATGGAAAAGCCACATGGATAAAAGCAGCGCCCATTTTTGGCTAGAGACGGTTGACTTTGGTTCAATTCAAAAATATAATATTCAGTAATTTAGTAAATCAGTAATTTAGTGAAACGAAATATTCGTTGTCCTTTAAACTGGGTGAAACGAAGGGAATTTAAAAGAAAAGAGGTACACATATGAAAATACCAACAACACTAAAGCATAAACCCGTTGTCGTGTCGGAAAATTACGAGCAGATCGACGGACGGTATGCCCGAAATACGGATGCCAAGGGCCTGTCCCTGGGATTGGCTCAGTGGAATGACAGGGGCAACGTCGATATTTCGGCCAAAGTATGGAGATATACGGGGGAGAAATGGTCCAGACAGTCGGAGGAAATGCCGCTACATCGTGTGCTTGACCTATCCATTCTTATTTGCCGGACGATCGCGCATTTTCGCGAAGCTTACCGATATGAGCATTTGTACGATACGGAGAATCCGGTCATCGACCGGGTCGGCCTGCAGGGTGATGCCATGACGGTAGCGGTTTGCACGGACAACGAGAAAATCAACGAAGATATCAAGCTGTTCAATCAGGCTCTGAGTAACGACGATGAGATGATCGGGGAACGGCTGCGCACTTTATCGAGAATTTTGAAGGATATGGGGTATTAATATTTTTAACTTCCAAAAGCGAGGTTCAACTCCACCGTCTTTAGACGGTATCCGCTTTTAGCCCTACAG
>NZ_JBHTIU010000019.1:0-56984 GCF_042677205.1 Paenibacillus residui | reverse complement strand
GGAGAAGCTCTTTTTCTATATCCGCTTTTTCCAATTCCTACACCCACAGAGATTTTACACTATCATTTTGTCCTCGAGGGGAGGGATGACCATGGTGATGCGGCAGAGGCATCTGCCCACCATACCGGAGCACCGCCTGCTCTGTCTTCCGGTTTCGGTAGGCTGGTATTGGGACGAGCCCGAGCACATAGTTGACCGCAGCAAAGGGGCTTGGAACGATTACAGTATTCATTTTGTATTGGAGGGCAAAGGATATGTCGAACTCGATGGCGCTATCCATACTCTTGGGAGAGGGGATGCATTCCTGTATTACCCTTATGAGCGGCAGCGTTACTATTCCTCCGAAGATGAACCCTGGAGTATCCGCTGGGTCCATTTTTACGGGAAGAAGCTGAATGAATTTCTGATCGGAATGGGGATTCAACGCTCTACACTCTGGTCGATCAGGCAACTGGAACCGCTGGAAGAGGCCCATCAGCGGCTGATGGAGGAAGCGGAGAGGCACGTATTGCTTCACGATGCGAAGCTGACGACACTTATGTATGCTTTGCTGGTCGAATTTATGTCGCAGGCGGTTCCCTTCATGCCTGCTAAAGGGTCAGCCCCTTCAACGGAGCGGATTGACGAGCTGCTGCCGCTTATGCAGGAGCAAGCTTGCGAGCCGTTTAACCTCGATTATTGGGCGGAGCAAGCCGGAGTAAGTACCTTCTATTTCTGCAAGTTGTTCCGGCGGGCCACTCGAATGACACCGCTGGCCTTCATCACCTTATGCAGAATCCAAGCCGGTAAGGAGCAGCTTCTCGAGCGGCCGGACTGGCCGGTTAAACGGATTGCCGAAGAGTGCGGTTATCCGAATGCAAGCTATTTCAACAAGCGCTTTCTTGAGCACGAAGGGATGACCCCGACCGAGTTCCGTGAATTGTACGGCAGGCGGATATAAAGTGATGCTGCGAAGGTGAGTTTGTTCCCGACAGCCGCCCGGATGGCCGGACTGAGGGTTTGAGGATTAAAGCTCCGATTATTTCTTCAACAAAAAATTATTTTTTCTTTTTTTTGTATTTTTTGTCCTCAATAAGTTGTACAATGTCCATGGGGGCTGATCCTTCCGCATTCGAGTGGGCGGGTTCGTACCCGACAGTTTCTTTTTTAAACAATCTTAATTAAGACGTAGGAGGAGTTTTCGATATGAAGGTAGCAGTCATCGGCTGCGGAATTATGGGGAAAACTCATGCGAACGCCTATCGCGAATTGCCCGGCGCAGAATTGGTCGGAGTATGCGACTTCGTTGAAGAAGCAGCCAGGGCGACGGCAGAGCAATATGAGACGCAGCCTTACTTTTCCTTTGAAGACATGATCGAGAAGGCCAAGCCGGAGGCGGTCAGCATTTGCCTGCCCACCCATTTGCACAAGGAGTATGTGATCAAGGCGGCGGAGCGCGGCGTGCACGTTATTTGTGAAAAGCCAATGGCTCCAACTTTGTCCGAAGCCCGCGAAATGATAGAAGTCTGTAAGACCAACGGCGTCCGTTTATTCATCGCCCATGTCGTCCGGTTCTTCCCGAGCTATAAGGATATTACCCGCCAAGTCATGAATGGCGCCGTAGGAAATGTTGGAGTTGTACATACGAAGAGAATCGGCGGCCGTCCTGGACAAACCAAAGCCTGGTATAACGACAAGAGCAAGAGCGGCGGAGTCATTATGGATCTGATGATCCACGATATCGATTTTGTCCGTGGAATTGCCGGAGAGATCAAGAGCGTTTATGCCATGGAGCGCAGCACGGAAAATATGGACTATTCTTTAGTTACTTTAAGATTTGATAATGGGGCTATGGCCAATTTGGAAGCGTTCTGGGGTTATCCAGGGCCATTCACTACGGCAGTGGAAGTGGCCGGCAATAAAGGGGTGGTCCGCTTTAACAGTGAGCAGACCCATTCAGTACGCATTCATAAAACAGCAGACAGCGAAGACGGAGGCAAGACGGTTTCCCGCACTGCCAGTCCTACGCTGCGCGATCCGTATTATTATGAGTTGGAACATTTTCTGGAGTGCATTCGGACAGGAGCCGAGCCGCTTGTTACAGCGGAGGACGGATACCGGGCGGTGGAGGTTTCTCTCGCCGCGCTCGAATCTATTCGTACGGGAGCGGTCATTGATATGCGCCAGTTTCAAAGTGAAGCCGGGAGGGAGAACGTATGACAGCAGCGCTTAAAGTCGGAATGATCAGCTTTGCCCACGGCCATGCCTTCAGTTATTTCCGGGCGCTGATGAACATCCCCAATGTGGAAGTTACCGGAATTGCCGATGAAGTGAAAAGCCGTGTTCAGGAATTAACGGAGAAGCATTCGATCCCTTATTATGAAGACTATCGTCAGCTTCTGGAGACGGATATCGATGCGGTGGTGATTTGTTCGGAGAACGTGCACCATGCGAAGTTGACGATCGATTCGGCCAATGCGGGCAAGCATGTTCTATGTGAGAAGCCTCTGGGAGTCTCGGTTGAAGAGATGGAGGAGATGATCCGCGTCTGCAAGGACAACGGAGTGCAGTTGATGACTGCGTTTCCATGTCGGTATATTACTGCAGTAACCGAAGCGAAGGCAGCGATTGAACGTGGAGAAATCGGCGAAATTCTCGCGATCAAAGGCACTAACCGCGGAACCATGCCGGGCGGCTGGTTCATTGAGCCGTCCTTGTCCGGCGGCGGAGCGGTTCTAGATCATACCGTCCATGTCATGGACTTAATGAATTGGTTCTTGGGCAGCAGGGTGAAGGAAGTTTACGCAGAAGCGGGAACCTTATTCCATGATATTGCAGTGGATGATGCCGGACTCGTTCATGTCAAGTACGAGAATGGAGTCGTGGCCGTGCTCGATACAAGCTGGTCCAGACCGAAGTCATTCCCGACCTGGGGAGACGTCACGATGGAGATTATCGGAACCCGCGGGGTCATCTCCGTAGATTCCTTCGCACAGAAGAACGAAGTGTATAATGATGAGAAGATGAAGACTCAATGGAGCAGTTGGGCCGACGGAATGGATGAAGGCCTCGTGCGCGGCTTCCTGGATGCTATTCGTGATAATCGCGAAGTGCCGATTACCGGGGAGGACGGATTAAGATCGACCGAAGTGGCGCTTGCCGCCTATGAGTCGATCAAGAAGGGCCAGCCGGTGAAGCTCGGTTAAATGGAACAAACGGGGTGTGCTGAATAAGCGCACCTTGTTTTTTTTGGTTTTTTGTGGAGCCCCGTCGGTCCTAGTAGGCATAAAGAAAAATGAGCCTTTCTATACATATACCTTATAGGATAAAAGTACATATACGAAATTTAGAACGAATATTGTATAATGCATTCAAACGCAAAAATAATTGGAGTCGAGTTAATGGACGATCAGAAATTCAGCAACTATGAGCTTAGTCAAAAGCAAGAGCGCTTTTCATCCGCCGGATTTATTCTGACGGCAATCGGAAGTTCTGTCGGATTAGGAAATATGTGGAAATTTCCGTATATTACGGGTGAACATGGCGGGGCCGCTTTTTTCTTGCTGTTCATCCTATGTTTGATTATTATTGGTTTGCCTGTTCTGCTGGCCGAACTGGCTATAGGAAGAAGCGGAAGGGGAAGTGCGGCAACGTCGTTCGTCAGAGCAGGCGGGGGCCGGGGCTGGAAGAGCGTCGGCTTGCTGCAGGTTATTGCTCCTTTCTTAATTTTAACCTTCTATATGATCGTCGCGGGCTGGACACTGCATTATGCGGTATTTTCCTTTAGCGGCAAGCTGTATAGCGGCGAGGATTTCAGCAGTCAATTCTCCGGATTTATTTCCGGTTATTGGCCGGTCGTATGGCAGTTGGTCGCCCTGCTTATTTCGGGAGGAATCGTGATTCTCGGGATTGCCAAAGGGATTGAGAAGTTTAACAAGCTCATCATTCCAAGTTTGGTGGTTCTTCTCCTGATTTTGATGATAAGAGCTGTTACCTTGCCTGGCGCGGACGAGGGAGTTTCTTTCTTTCTGAAGCCGGACTTCTCGCAGTTGACGGCGGAATCCGCTTTAGTAGCGCTTGGACATGCCTTCTTCTCATTGTCGCTTGGAATGGGAATTCTTCTTACGTACGGCTCTTATGTGCGCAAGGAGCAATCGCTCGGAACAGCATCGCTGGCTATCGGAGCGGGGGATCTTATCTATGCTTTCATTGCCGGGTTGATCATATTCCCGACGACGTTCTCTTTCGGCATTGCTCCGGACCAGGGCCCTTCGCTAGTCTTCATTGCGTTGCCGGCTGCCTTCTCGGCTATGCCGCTCGGCACGCTGTTTGGCGGGTTGTTCTTTGTACTGCTTGCTTTTGCGGCACTGACTTCGGCCGTATCCCTGCTAGAAGTTCCGGTTTCCTACGCAATGGAGCGGTTTCGCTGGGGGAGGAGCAAGGCCGTTTGCATCATAATAGTAATTCTTTTTGTGCTGGGGATTCCGTCGGTCTTATCCCTGGGCCACGTGTCCGCTCTTACGTTTGGGGGCAAATCATTCTTTGATTGGGTTGATTTTATCACTTCCAATCTTATGCTGCCGATCGGCGGCTTCGCCATAACGGTATTTGCGGGCTATTATTGGAAGGGGGCAGCCGAGGCTTCCGGCTTGAGTGCCGGCTGGTTCCGGGTATGGCTGTTCATGCTGCGTTATGTTGCGCCTGTACTTGTATTTCTCGTATTTCTGCATTCGTCAGGCATCCTACAGTTTTAATAAGCGAAAAGAGCTGTCCTGTCTAATGGACGGCTCTTTTTGCGTGTAAAGCGGTGAGTGTAGCCGTGTCTGTTCTGTCCGGCTTTCTCCGTAATGCGCAGGGAAAGCCCACTACTGCTCAGGTTCTGTCGGCTTTCTCCGTAATGCGCAGGGAAAGCCCGCTTCTGCTCAGGTTCTGTCGGCTTTCTCCGTAATGCGCAGGGAAAGCCCGCTACTGCTCAGGTTCTGTCGGTTTTCTCCGTAATGCGCAGGGAAAATACGCAAGTGCGCTGTATGTGAAAGCTCCACGGCCCCTCGCGTGGTGGTTGGTCAGTCTCCATGCGCACATGCCGACCATTTCTCACAAAAGAAGCAAAAGTGCATCTTTTCTCACGGAAATCGCCTATTGTAAGGGAAAAGCCTGCAAAAATACACGAATTTCAGCTAATGAGAGGCATTGCTTCAATTTGAAACTCAAAAGGATGTATTTTTGCAGCAATTTTTTCCAAACAAACCACCAACCGCTCAAAAGATGTAAAATTGCAATTTTTTCTATTAAAGCTGCAGGATGCCTCGTCTAAGTTCATAACGCACCACATGCTTGCCTGTCGAACCGGTAACCGGCGTAAACCAGCCTTTATCGCAGAGTGATTTGAGCATGCGCACTGCAGTGCGCTGGTTGATGTTTAAATGAGTTTTCACATCGATGGGACGCAGAGCCCGAGCAAGCATAAAGGATGATTTCCCGTTCCGCCACGCTATCCAGGCTGACAGAAGAAGAATCCGGCTGATAGCGGCTAAGAATCATACGCAGCAGAGTAATGCACAACTCGGGCCGGTAAGCGACGTCGTCATAAGCGAAGGAAATCACCTGATACCCTAGAGCCGATAAAAAAGTTTCCCGGTTCAACTCATTGCAATATTTTCGCCTGTCCATATCACGTACATGCGGTCCGAAGCCTTTGATTTCTATAATCAGCTTCACATGCCGGGTAAGCCAGGCGAAGTCGCAGAAATAGGATAACCCCCGCCAATCCAGCACCTCATATTCCGGATGCAGATCAATGAAGTTCTCACGCAGCGGCCACCATATGTTGCGGCAAAACAATTTTTCGGCTTCCAGGTGTCCCCGAGCGAGACGATCTCTTCGTTCTCCCGATCTTCTTTGCAAATGATACTGGATAAACTCAGTATGGGCCTCTTCGAAATTCATTTCAGCCTGCACCTCCCCGATAAAATAAAAGAACGTCCTGATCCATTCCTTGTTGGAATGGATCAGGACGTTCTTCGTCACTTAAAGATTATTATAGTGTAAGGCGGATCAATTGACCAGCTTTGAAACATGCCTTAGGATGTAAATTGATTCTTTGCTGGACGGGCACCGACACATGAATGAAATGAACTTTTCGACTTAAAGTTGGAGTATTCATCTGTGATGTAAGAATAGTGGGTGATCAGACTCCTGCGACTTCAATGCTCATAATTATGAATAACCGCGACGGCCGCGCCTAGTGATTGCATGTACGGCTGTTCGTTAAACTCGATTTTAGTTTTGCTCAGAGGAATCTCCAGAGCGTTGGCCGCAAGATAATTCAGCGAGGCCTGTTTGAAATAAGCGTTCGAATTATACGGGCTGTCAATGACTATGAGGCCAGGATTCATAATGTTGATTACACTGATTAATGCCACGCCCAAATATTTACCGTATTGCTTCAGCAGATCATCCATTTGCTCCTGGGCGGGAGCCTGCTCGTGCTCGGACATCCATTGGGCGTAGGAGCGGATGCTGATCATCTGCTCCAGACAGCCGGTTTGGCCGCAGCTGCACTGCGGTCCCGCTGGCTCCACAGGAAGATGGCCGATCTCCCCCGAAGTCCAACTGACCCCGTCCCAAATTTGTCCGTGTTGAAAGAAGGCCCCGGCGATCCCTTCACCAATGCGAATATAAAAGAAGCTGGGGTTATGATGAAGCTCTTCCGTTAACGAAGCGCATAAGGCCGTCATTTTCACGCTGTTTTGGATAGTTAGGGAAATATGCTCGGGAAGCGCGGCGGATTGGGTGAGCAAGGAATGGAGGGGGACATCCTTCCATTCCAGCTTCGTGGAAACATACACAATGCCCTCATCCGTATTTACGATTCCGGGGATGCCTATACCCACGCCAATCAATCCGTCATGTGCTTGCTTGGTCCTTTGAATGAGCCGGGTCAGGCAGGCAACTACTTCGCCTACCTGCCGGCTGTCCACTTTATCGGAGCCTTTATCGATGATATTGAGGCAATAATCCGTTACAACGTAATCAACGGATTCGTTGGATAGAGTAACACCGAGCGATTTGAAGGCATCGGCATTAAGCTCGATCAATATTTTGGGACGGCCCACTCTGCGGCTGTCCTTGATCCCAACTTCTTTAATCACGCCTTCATGGATAAATTGATCGACGATTAAGGAGATTGTATTTTTACTGACCCCCATTAGCTTGGCAAGATCTTTTCTGGAGGTTTGCTTATGTTTCCTGAGTAAATGGATAAGCTTCTTCTGATTTTGCTCTCTTAACAAGCCAGGCCCTTTGATTGCCATAATGATCCCTCTTTTCTCTATCTATCCTCTTAGCATGAGGATATCAGGAAAGAGCTATATTTGGCTAATTCCATTCGCAGTTCAGGGGTGTGCCGCATTTATATAGCTACTTTGCCATGTCTTTGGCCAAATCTTCATCACTTTTGCTGATGGATTGCAGCAGGTCTTCAATTTCCGGCCGTACCGGTTTGCCCCGGTTAATAAGCCCCATCCAGATGAAGATAATACCGGCAGTGAAGACAGGTGCCCCGATTTCAATATATAGTGGCCATTCGACAACCACCTTGGTAAAGGCGAACATAATGAACCCGCCAAGAATGGAAGCTATTGCGGCTTTGGAATCGCTGTGTTTGAAGGCCGGCAGCAGTCCGAGCAGCATTGGAATGGAAACCGGGCCTACCAGAGCGGCGAACCAAGTGATCAGCAGGCCGAGTACGCCGCCGAACACGTCGGAATAAATAGCGATCACGAGTGTAATAAATGTAAAGGTAAACGTAGTAATCCGCGCAATTTTCAACGAAAGCTTCTGATCGATGCCTCTGAACTTTTTGTTCATGACCGGCAGAATATCCCGCGTGATGACCGCCGAGATGGTATTGGCATCAGAGGAGGTCATGGACATGGTTGCCGCAAACAAGGAAGCGAGTACAAGTCCGATAAGTCCAACCGGCAGAAGCTCCTGAGTCAGCAGGGAATAGGACTGATCCGGTTGGCTGAGACCCGGCAGAATAATTGGCGCTGCCCACATCGGGAAGAACAAAATAAGCGGCCAAATAAGATAAAGAATACCCGAGAGCAAACCGGCACGCTTCGCTTCTTTGCCTGAAGGAGAAGAGATATACCGCGCTGCAAGGTTCCAAGTACCGCCGTTGTAGCTTAAGAAGACAACGAAAACGTATACAATGACATAGCCGAGAGAATAAGGCTCGTTAAACGGCTGGCTGTTGGCCGGAGGGAGCTGATCCCACATACCGGTAATGGAGCTTATGCCGCCGAGAGTTTGCACCACGACAACGAACATGACAATTCCCGCGATAATTTGTACGACAAATTGGGCAAAGTCCGTCCAGATGTCCGCCCATAATCCGCCCACGGTAATATAAATGAGCGAGACAATCCCCGAGATTAAAATTCCGTAAATAATCGGGATGCCTGTAAAGCCGTTGAGCAGGATACCGATAGCCGCCCATTTGGCACCGACATCAAACAGCTTCAGCAAAACTCCGCTCCAGGCAATTAGCTGCTGAGTCGGAATATTGAATCGCATGGCCAAATATTCGGTGGGGGATTCAATATCCAGCTTCGTTCTTAATTTGGCCCAGCGGGGAGCCATAATATAAGCACCTGCAATGACTGAAATAGCAATCGGAATAGCCCACCATACATATAAGCTGAATCCATGAGTATATGCAAGACCGGCGTAAGCTACAAACACCGCTCCGCTATAACCGGAAACGTGATGAGAAATTCCGGATAACCACCACGGCAGCTTTCCTCCGGCAACGAAGAAATCTTTAGATCCTTGCACTTTCTTGAAAGCCGAAAAACCAATGAAGACCATCAATAAGAAATATAAACCGATAACGCCCCAATCTAATCCACTCAAATGTCATTCCTCCTTGGTGTATGCGTTTACATGTTATATTAGTCATAATACATGACTAATTAAAGAATAGCAATAATATGTTCATGAATTTATTATATGAATTTGTTTGGGTTTTTTGGCAAAAAAATCTGGAGAAATTGACCGCTAGTCAATGTGTTTAATTGTAAACAATATATTTATTGAAAAAAAATAATATTAAAAATAAAGTAAATTTTCTGATATCTATTGCAATATTGATCAATACAAACGATAATATTTATTAGATTAAGAAAACGCTTTCTACGTAAATTGTAACTTTCTGTTACATTCTTGCTCGAGCTATTGTAGAAACAAGCCGGGTATGAAAAATTGAATATCTTAAGTTTGGGAATAGGTATGACGGGTAGAGACGATGAGAAAACCCGGTGCTGAATACGAACAATTAGGGACTGTATTTTGTTCGCTTGGTACTGTTTTCTTATTGTCTTTTTTTGTTGCTCTTTATGAGGGACAACGACTGCCGGTCCCGCAAGGCTTCATCCAGGCTTTACATTAAATTAACGTAAACCGGGAGGTATTTTCCTTGACAGCCCACCTGTAATGAGATAATTTTATTACAAAAAAATGCACTTAATTGGAAATATTGTCACTTCCTCTTCGCGTTATTCTGCTCCTTTATTAAAACGACCACATCAAGTAAAGGATTAGCCTTAACAGGAAAGTATTGTACAGCGGAATCAAAAATAGGATGTTAAAGAACGAATTTATCTAACAATGAAGCTCCGGATATTCGAGGGGGTGAAAAATGCATTAAGGGAAGTCACTTTATGGAAAGCGCTATCATAATTATGTTATCAAATGATTGAGTAAAGCCGGCGCATATTGCAATTTGATGCAAGCAAAGAATGAAAGCGTTATTATATTTCTCCGTCATAGAGAAAGAGCTTGTCTTCTTAGGATAAACCAATGATAACATTTCCGTTACAAAAAAAAGAGGTGAATGAATCGTTGCCAAATCCAACCGTTCCTAATTCAGCGCCGGCAACCCGGCCTTCTAAATTGTCCCGCTCTTTAAAGCCGTTTCGTAAAAATTGGGAGCTCTACGTCATTATTTCTCCGGTTATCCTTTATTACATCATTTTTGAGTATTTCCCAATGTACGGGGTTCAGATTGCCTTCAAAAACTTTATAGCCACGAAAGGAATATGGGGAAGTCCATGGGTCGGATTCAGACATTTTGAAAGGTTTTTCGACAGCTATTATTTTTGGAGACTGATCAAGAATACTCTCGGCATCAGCTTGTATCAGCTGGCCGTAGGTTTTCCCGCTCCGATTATTCTGGCCTTGATGATTAATGAAGTGCGCATGAAGTATTTCCGTAAATTCGTACAGACGGTGACGTACGCTCCTCACTTTCTATCCACCGTCGTGCTGGTCGGAATGCTCCTTATGTTCCTGTCGCCGCAGAGCGGTTTGGTTAATCAAATTATCGTCTTCTTCGGCGGAGAGCCGATTGCTTTCATGTCCGAGCCGAAGTGGTTCAAGACGATTTATGTGTTGTCAGGTGTCTGGCAGCAAATGGGCTGGAGCTCCATTATTTATTTGGCTGCCCTGGCCGGGATAGATCCGCAACTGCATGAAGCCGCCAAGGTGGACGGAGCGACCCGTCTGCAGCGAATCTGGCATGTGAATCTGCCGGGGATTCTGCCGACCATTGTCATTCTGCTGATCCTGAATGTGGGATCGATCATGGGAGTCGGCTTTGAGAAAGTGTTCCTGATGCAAAACTCGCTAAATATGGAAGCCTCGGATGTTATAGCGACTTATGTATATCGTAGCGGGATTCTGGGGGCGCAGTACAGCTTCTCGGCTGCGGTCGGCTTGTTCAACGCTGTGATTAACTTTATTTTGCTGGTGCTGGTCAATTTTACGGCGAGAAAGCTTAACGAAACCAGCCTATGGTGACAGGAGGGCGGAATATATGGTAGATCATTCCCGGGGAGACAAAATATTCGATTTCGTCAATACGCTGCTGCTGATCGTGCTTACTATCGTTGTGCTGTATCCGCTCGTCTTTGTTCTCAGCGCATCGATAAGCAGCCCGAATGCAGTGGTTAAAGGGGAGCTTTGGCTGCTGCCCAAAGATATAACCTTCGTTGGCTATCAAAGAATTTTCGAGAATAACGACATCATTACGGGATACCGCAACACAATTTTCTATACCTTGCTGGGAACGGCAATCAATCTGGTCATGACAACGTGCGCGGCTTATCCGCTGTCACGCCGAGACTTTAAGGGGCGCAACGTGATTACGGCATTCATAGTGTTTACGATGTTCTTCAGCGGAGGTTTGATTCCGGTTTATCTGTTGGTTAAAAATCTCGGAATGCTTAATACCTTCTGGGCGCTGGTTATTCCGAATGCGGTATCCGTCTGGAACATCGTCATTATGAGAACCTTCTTCCAGAGCAGCATTCCGTACGAAATCCAGGAGGCCGCTTCGATTGATGGCTGCAATAACTTTCAGATCTTATTCAGAGTGGTGCTGCCGTTATCCATGCCTATTATAGCGGTGATGATTCTCTTCTATGCGGTTGGCCACTGGAATGCTTTCTTTAATGCGTTGATTTATTTAACGGACCGTGCCAAGTATCCCCTTCAATTGGTCCTAAGGGAAATTCTTATTCAAGGACAGATGCAGGATATGATCGATATGGCCGACGATTCGCTTGCCAAGAAGGTCATGGAGGTTGAGGCGATCAAATATGCGGTCGTCGTTGTCGCCAACTTGCCGGTTCTCGCGCTGTATCCCTTCTTGCAGAAGTATTTCGTCAAAGGGGTTATGATCGGCGCATTGAAAGGTTAGCCCGTATGAACTGCGGACAGCCGTCTTCAGATGCAGGCGGCATTCCGCTTCATAAAAATACATTTTTAAACTCTATCTCAGGGAGGTCTAGAAATGAAAGTTAAGAAGTGGGGAGCTGTTATGCTGACAGCAACTATGTCCGTATCTTTATTGGCAGCATGCGGCGGAGGCGGCGGTAACGGCAGCGGGAGCGGGAGCGGTACAGAGGGAGGCGGAGGTGACGGAGGGACGCCCAAGGAGGAAAGCAACTTCAATGCGACCGGGTTTCCGATAATGAAAGAACCGATAAACCTGGCCTTCTTCACGGGAAAGTCGGCGACAACCGCCAATAACTGGAATGAGACGATGCTTTGGCAGGAATATGCGAAGATGACAAATATTAATGTGGATTTTCAACTGGTCCCCTTCGATAACTTGACGGAACGACGCAATTTGGTTCTGGCCGGCGGAGATTACCCGGATGCCTTCCATACCGCCCGGATTACTACTCAGGACCTGGCCAAGTACGGCTCTCAGGGGATATTTATCCCATTGAATGATCTGATAGACAAGTATGCCCCCAACCTTAAGAAATTAATGGATGAAAATCCCGATCTGCGCAAGGGAATGACCTTACCCGACGGAAATATATACGGAATGCCGACGATTTACGACCCGGATTTTACTTCCGTTCTGATGGGATCGAAGCTTTGGTATAACAAAGAATGGCTGGATGCCCTGGGCGTCAAGGAGCCGGAAACGGTGGATGAATTTTACGAGTTTCTTGTAGCCATTAAGAAGACGGATCTGAACGGGAACGGGAAGCCGGATGAAATTCCGTTCGGTTCTTACAGTATCTCGGATGTGATCACCAAGCTTAGCGGGTATTGGGGCTTGATGAACCGCGGGGTAGCCAATAGCAATATCGATATGGACCCGGAGACGGACAAGCTTCGCTATGTTCCGGCTGATGAACGGTACAAGGACTTGCTGCAATTTTTAAATAAGTTATATACGGAAGGCTTGTTGGAGCCGGAGATCTTTACTTTGAAGGCTAATGAGTTTTTTGCCAAAGGTGCGGAAAATACTTACGGGGTCGTACTTACGACAAGCCCGGAGACTCTGATGAATCAGAAGAGCTTCGTTGGCTTGCCGGCACTGCAAGGGCCGTTCGGAGATCGCCTTGTGCCCAGCCGTTCTTCACTTACCGGGGCTGGAGCGTTCGTCATTACCGACAAGAATAAATATCCGGAAGCCACTGTCCGCTGGATGGACTATTTCTATAGCGAGGAAGGCAACAAGATGTTCTTCATGGGCTTCAAGGACAAGAGCTATATAGAAACAGCGGATGGACAAATTGAATATACGGATGAAATTAAGAACAATCCGCAAGGACTAACCTTGGAACAGGCACTGGTTAAATATGTGACATGGCCGGGCGGCAGCTATCCGGGAATTGTCCGGCAGAAATATTTCAAAGGGGCGGAATCCTTGCCTGCTTCTATAGAAGCAACCGACAAGCTGAAGCCGTATTTGACGAAAGAGGTGTGGCCGGTATTTACCTTTACGGAGGAGGAGTCCGAGAGATATCAGTCCCTGCACCCGGATATCAACGCTTATATGGAAGAGATGAGAGCGAAATTTATTACAGGGGCAGCCCCGTTCTCGGAATGGGATACCTATGTGGATACGCTTAAAAAGATGGGGTTAGACGAGTATTTGGAAATTTATTCGACGGCTTACGAAAGATATAAATCAAGCTAATCTGCTGTATAGATGAAAGGCCCGGGATCGTTGTCCCGGGCTTTGTTTAAATATAGCCGTTTATCCTTGCTTCGCTATTTCTGCGATATTTAAGAATAGAAAAGCCCATTATTAACCATCCTAATGGAAAATATGGAAGTATGACCGTTAGGAGGGAAACTAATGGACGATTATAATACGGAAGGACCTTCCCTTTTAGGGTTTCTGTCGTTCATCGTTATTCTCAGCTATGTCATTGTGACTGTGGCTAACGGAGGGGCGTCCTCCGAGGATTCTCTCATTAAAGAGTCAACCGCCAAGTCGGAAGCCGTTGCTCCGGGCCCCCCCGCGAAGTAACGTATTGCCCCTCTTTCGAGGTTAAGCCAGGGGGAGCGACCGTAGTTAGAGGCAGGTTTAGATGCTGCCCCTGATAGGATGCGGAAGAGTATATATACGTTCACTTTGCGGGATATTTCCCCAAAACGATCAAATATTCCCGTCCACAAATTCGGCAAAATCCCCGATTTCCCACTTCAAGAGCGGAGAGGGTTCCTCTTCGTACAGCACCCACAGCTCATGGAGCGCTCTCGTTGCTCCTACATACAGCAGCTTGGCATCCTGGACACCGCCGTCATAATGGAAGGAATCCACATCGAGCAGAAGCACCGCATCGAATTCCAGTCCCTTGGCCAAATACACCGGCAGAACCGATAGCCCCCCGGCGTATTCCGTCTTATCCGCTTGGATAAGTGTGGCTGGGATCCCTGCAGCCTCCAGCGCCGCATGAATTTCTGCGGATCGTTCGCCGGTTCGGGTAATGACGGCCGCTGTTTCGGAGGAGCCCTTCCGAAGCCGAATCGCCATTTTCCGGACCCAATCGACGGTTTGCCCTTCAGAGAGCCGGACCAGCTTTACTTTCTCCCCGCTGCGGAATACAGGGACCGCCGGACGGAAACTCTCGGAGTATTCCGAGAGGACGGCGTTGGCGAACCGGATGATTTCCATTGTAGATCGGTAGCTTCTGCTTAACCGGTAGAAAGCGGATTGATCTTCCGGAAACAGCTCGATGAAGGCTTCCCATTGCTCTATTCCCTGGTAGGAATGAATGCCCTGCGCTAAATCGCCGAGAATAGTGAAGGAATCCCCGGGGGTATGAAGCTTCAGCAGGACGATCTGGAATGGGGAGAAATCCTGGGCTTCGTCAATGACTACATGGTCAAAGCGGAGTCCGCTTATACCATATAAACGGTGGCGTATATAAACAAGGGGTGCCAAGTCTTCCCACATCGCTTGTTTCTTCTTTAATATTTTGGCCGTAAGCTCCGCCACAGGGCGGGGAATCCGGGCTAATAAAGAAGGGGGAAAATCAATCAGCCGCTTGGCCGGGTCAAAGAGCTGGGAGTAGAAAGTGAGAGGAGTCATCTCGTGCCAGCCCTTGGCGAAGGCTCTCCATTTGGCATTGGCCTTCTTCTTGTACTCTTTCTTCAGATGGGCCTCCCATATATTATCGAGCTCCATCTCCTGCCATCTTTTGATCCGGGCTAAGGTGCGTTCCCTCTTCCTGGCCAGAGGCTCATGCCGGTTATCCACGTAATACCAATGGCGGATAGTTGCGGCCGGCAGCAAGCTTCCGGGGAAAGGCTCATAGTCCTGCGAGGGGACACCATTCTCATCGTAGTATTGGAGAGCACTGTCGATCAGATCCTTGAAGGCTGTGGAGCCTTTATATAGTCCGGGGATCTGTTCATGGATTGATGGACGATCGGGACCGGGCCTGAACCAATAAGCGAGATGGGGGGAAGGGTCGGCTGGAGTCACTTCGTTATCAAGCAGTTCGAGCGCCCAATCCGTGAACGTAGTCTGTTGAATGTCCCCTACACCCAATTCGGGGAGCACACCCGAGATGTAATCCAGGAACATCCGGTTAGGGGCGAAGATGATCATGCGTTCGGCACGGATATTCTCCCGGTATTGATATAATAAATAGGCTAGACGGTGCAGGGCGACGGTCGTTTTACCGCTTCCTGCCACTCCCTGAATGACCAGCGCCGTATTTTTGGGTGCGCGGATAATTTGATCCTGCTCGGATTGAATCGTGGAAACGATGTCTCTAAGTCGATGATCCTTGTTCTCTCCTAACCGGTAAAGGAGAAATTCATCCGTTACTCCCAGGTTGGCGCTGCCCCGGACGTAAGTGTCCACCACTCTCGACAGTTCCCGGTTTCGGACCACCAGATTGCGTTTAAGATGGACGGTTCCGGATATCGGGCCGTCGGGCGAAACATAGGTTGCAGGGCCGTCTCCGCCGGTAAAGGAATAGAACAGGCTCGCAATCGGCGCCCTCCAGTCAACCACTAGCGGATTATCGGAATCTTCATCCTCTGTTCCGGATTTGCCGATATAGAGCGGCTGCTTCTGTTCGCTGTCTTCCTCCTGGAAATCGAGACGGCCGAAGTACGGCTCCACCAGAGCCTTAGCCAGCTTCTGCCGGGCCTTCTCCCGGGCAGATTCGAGCGCCTGCTCCGTGAAGTCTGTTCCGTAATACCTTGCAATCGCTTCCAGCTCTTGGAGCCGGGACTCGAGAACGGACAGAGTCCGCTCCAGATGATGACGTTCCTCTTGATAGGCACTTTGACGGGTAGAATCCAAATCAGTTACCTCCATACGGGAAACCGGCGACCTGACGCTTCAGGCGGGTTGCGCCTAATCAGGCATTTTCAAGTTCACCGCGCTTCGCCATCGTTTTATTTTGTGGGTATTTTTTAGAGAAAGTGTTAACTATATCATAAATTGTTGTGTTTTTCAAGATGCTATTTAAACTAAGAAAAAGCGCACTGGAAGCTCAAAAATTCGTCTGTTCGGCGCATGTGCTGAATGCAAATTTCTCTAAATGTTAACAAAGTTTACCGTGATTTGGTCGACAATAAAGCCTGGCCTTCATATAATTAAGAGATAGGGAAATTTTTTTTATTGAGTCGTTCGATAATGAGAATCATTATCGCTCTGTGGCGGTAGTAAGCCCTGAGGAGTAAGCGAGTATAATTTCTCGTGTAATATCATTTTTGCAGCCGTCTGCCTTCTCGATCCGGCCCGGCCGAATGGAGAAAATAAATTTATATTGGACCGGAACATAACAGCCTGTAAAGATGTCGTATATATAAAGATGGTTTTGGGGATTAATTTATTACGAGCGGATGATCGGAGGCAGGAGCTATGGGTCTTAATTCGAAGTGCAAGACCTGCGCTAAAGAAATATCGAAGACAACCAAATGGTGCCCGCATTGCGGAGACAGCCAGTTAGAGCCATATACTCAGAGAGTCATGTTTCTACTTACAGGGGCGGCTGTTTTATTCCTGCTTGCCGGTTTGGTGGGAGGTTTTGTAACCGCTATCATTAAAAAATTCTAAAAGTCGGGCTTTTTATTTTTAATTGATGGAATTTTGGAGCGATGGGAAGAATAGAGAGTAATTCTTCTATCGCTCTTTTTGACGTGCATGGATGATTGTAGCCGCCATTGGGATAAATGTTAAAGTTTCGTTAACGTCCGCTCGAACGGTGTAGAATAAAGTCAAAAAATATTTACGAAATCTCAATTTTTTATGGTATCATTTGAATGTTGTTTCATTCTCGAAACAAATGACAGACGAAAATAAGCCTCTGGCATTCCATAAATTCTGCAAAAGTTAATACTTAATAGGGGGATCCGGCGTGACTGTTATTATTATAATTGTCTTACTGGCGCTTATTTTTGATTTTATCAACGGGTTTCATGATACGGCCAATGCCATAGCTACCTCGGTATCTACCAAAGCCTTGACACCCCGAGTCGCAATTATGTACGCGGCGGTTCTCAATTTCGTCGGTGCTATCCTGTTCGAAGGAGTGGCCAAGAATGTAGGGGGGAGCATTGCCGATCCTTTCCATATCGAGAATGGTATGCAAATTGTCATTGCAGCATTAATATCCGCTATCGTCTGGAACTTGGTAACGTGGTATTTCGGTATTCCTTCTTCTTCCTCTCATACATTGATTGGATCGTTGGGAGGGGCTGTCTTCGCCGGAGCCGGGATGGATGCGATTAATTGGACCGGCTTCAACAAAATCATCATTATACTTATTCTGTCTCCGATCATCGCGTTTGCGGTCGGCTTTATCGTGCTGCATATTATTCGCTGGATTATCCTTCTGTTGGGGAATCGCTCACCCAGCAAGGTTAACCGCAATTTCCGCCTGATGCAGATCGTATCTGCCGGTGCGCAGGCCTTCTCTCATGGCGCGAACGACGCTCAGAAGGCGATGGGGATTATCGTCTTTGCCCTGGTGGCAGGAGATTTCCAACAGGAGCTGCATGTGCCTTTCTGGGTTAAGGCAGCCGCGGCTACCGCGATGGGACTTGGAACAGCCTTCGGCGGAATGAAGATTATCAAAACCGTAAGTAAGAAAATTATTAAAATCGAGCCGATGAATGGATTTGCTTCGGACTTGACATCTACCGTCGTTCTACAGACCGCTACACATTTCGGAATGCCCTTATCGACAACACATGTCATTACGTCGGCTATTATCGGGACAGGCAGTGCCGTCCGCTACCGTTCTATCAATTGGGGAACCGTCGGACGGATGATCATGACCTGGGTCATTACGATTCCTATCTCCATGGTTCTGGCCTATGTCATTTATAAGCTGGTCAATTTATTCTAGGCCTGCAACGGATACTTTTCGTGTGTAACTGATTGCAATAGATGGTTCAATAACGGAAGATAATCTCCTTCCAAGCTCAGAGTGCCGATTGTCATCGGCACTCTCGCAGTTGAAGCTATTGCTGCACCGTTATTTCGCCTGTCGTACCGTTCATCGTCACGATCTGACTGTCGCGACTACCAACGGGATCCGATATTCGTGGGCGATGATCGCGGAATGGGATAGAATCCCGCCCGAGGTGTTATGAGTACTATAAGCCGTTCGGCGGCATGACATTATACCATCCGCACTATCCGTTTGTAACAAGCGACAACAAGCGTTTTAGGTTTTCATCAATAAATTGATTATCGGCACTGTGGATTCCACGACCGGCAATATGGCCCCAGACCGAATCGATCGGATTAAAAACAGCATTAGGTATAAGTTTAGCCTCGTATTCGTTATCGTCCGCTGAGCAGAAGAGATCCGTACTCCCCGGCATAATGCAGGCAAGCGCCTTAATGCTCTTGAGTGCCTTATCGAAATCTCCGTTATAGGTCGGGTTTGCACTAATATCGGCATTTTGCCCTGTCCACAACATGGCCAATACATTGTGCGGATCCATCTTCATAAAGCTATCTTCCCAGACGCCAGCCACAAAATCTTCCAAAGAGTCATATCCCAACTCACGATAAAGTTCCTCTCTGTAAAATGCCTGCGATAAGCCCCATCCCGCATAGACACGACCAACGGCACGCATATCTGCAGAAGTCAACTGATTTAGTTTACTTAAATCGAAGCCTACTGCAGCCATGAGCGCAGCTTTCATCCCGTCCAGAACAACATACGTGTGAGGCCAGGTCTTGGCAATTCCGGCGAAAGGCGCAATTCGTTCCACCATGTCGGGATAACTTGCCCCCCACTGAAATGCTTGAATGCCTCCCATTGACCATCCAACGACGAGAGCGATTTTTTGAATGCCGAATTTTTCGGTCACCAGCCGATGCTGGAATTTAACGTTGTCATAGATGGTTACCTGCGGAAAATTAGCCCGGTCGAATGGGGGAGGCGTGTTACTGGGAGACGAAGATAATCCGTTGCCAAGCAGATTGGGAACGATAATGAAATATTTTTGCGGATCTAGTGCCATGCCGTTTCCAATCAACCATTCATTCTGAGGATGCTGGTCGCCAAAAGCGGTTGGATAGACGATGACATTATCTTTCTTTTCATTCAATCTTCCATAAGTTTTATAAGCAAGAAAAGCGCTTGGTAATGTCACTCCTGATTGCAGGGTTACGTCACCCAAATCAAAAATCTCATAATCCATCGTATTGTCTCTCCCTTCAAAATGAAACATACCTCTGGAATGTCTTTCTTGTTGTTAGTATAGATCTGTGATAGTCTCAATAAAAGTGAATAGAATTCAATCTAATGTTCAATTATATTGAAAGTGAAAGGGGATCGTATGATGGAATTGCGCCAACTGATTACGTTCTGTACGGTTGCATCCACTTTAAATTTCAGTCGGGCTGCGGAAGTGCTGAACTATGTCCCCTCCAATGTCACGATGCAAATAAAAGCATTGGAGGATGAGCTAGGTGTTCGTCTCTTTGACCGCTTGGGCAAGCAGCTCGTTCTGACAAGCGCAGGCAAACGCTTATTACCTCATATCCAAGGCGTGCTAAACAAATTGGACGAAGCTCGCAGCGTCGTTCATGACAATGAAGATTTAAGCGGCACCCTAACGATAAGTGCCAACGAGGTTCTTTGCGCCTACCGGCTTCCTGTTGTCTTTCACCTATTTCGTTCGCGCCATCCGGGAGTGCGTCTCATCTTCCGTTCCGTTCCAAATCAAGAGCTCAAGCAAACGCTCTTTGAGGGAACCGCGGATGTCGTCTTTATGCTGGACGAATCCATTCGCTCAAGCGGACTTGCAGTGGAGCCGCTGGTGGAAGAAACTTTCCGCTTATTCGTCGCTCCAGACCATCCACTCGCGAAACTGGATGTACTGCGGCTGGAGGATTTTCACGGACAAGTGTTCCTTACGAATGAAAAGGGTTGTCCCTATCGAACCATGTTTGACCGGCAATTTGAGAAAGAGGGCATTGATAGTATTACGTATTTAGAGTTTCATAATGCCGAAGCCATTAAACAATGTGCCATTACGGGAATCGGTATCGCCTTTCTTCCTGAAGTAACAGCGGTGGCCGAAGTTGAACGGGGCGATCTTGTTGCTCTTCCTTGGCAAATTCCGGACCTGCACGTGTATACACAGATGTTATGGCATAAAGACAAATGGCTTTCACCTATCATCTTATCTTTCATAGAAGCAGCAAGGGAGGTTCTAGCTATAGAGGAGAGGAATAAAAGTGAAATGGAAATTGTGAAGCGTTAAAAACGGCCTATAGGGGCTATAATGCTATAGATCTTAATTGGGAAGCTTGAAACGGATCGCATCCGGATAACGTAATAGAGTAATAAAAGAAAGCTTCTAGCGAGGCTATTATAAGCAAAACGGTTTCGGTTTATCTTGAAGGAAAGAAGGGAAGCCATGCAAACCGAACAAACATCCATATCCACACAGGAATCGGTCAGGACTTCACCACTCAATCCGGACGAACTGTTACGGGTTAACATAGAGCGGGCAGGATACGCTGAACGGGATGGAGTCATTAAAGAGATTCAATTCTCCATCCGCCCCGGGCAATTAGTTGGACTGATAGGCCCCAACGGGGCCGGTAAGAGCACGACCGTAAAAGCTATGTTAGGCCTCCTCCAGGATTTCCACGGCGAAATTTCGATGGCTGGAACTTATTCTTATATTCCCGAGCAGCCGATTCTCTATGATCAACTGACCTTGTGGGAGCATCTGGAGCTGGCCGCCAGCGCCTGGGAGTTGGATCAGAACGTATTCGAGGCAAGGGCGGAGAGGCTGCTGGCCACCTTCAGAATGACGGAGGTCCGCCATCATCTCCCGTCCAGCTTCTCCAAGGGGATGCAGCAGAAGGTCATGCTCATCCTGGCGTTTCTGCACGAGCCCGCCCTCTATATCGTGGATGAGCCTTTCATAGGGCTGGATCCCCGGGCGATTAAAGATTTTCTCGATATGCTGAATGAGAAACGCAAGCAGGGCGCCGGTGTGTTAATGTCGACACACGTGCTGGATACGGCGGAGAGGATATGCGATTCCTTCCTGCTTATGAATGAAGGGCGATTGGCCGCCCGGGGCGATCTGGAATCGATTCAGCAGCAATGCGGGCTGCCGGGCGAAACGCTCTTTGAATGCTTCAACTCCCTATTGTGAACCCGAATCATCAATTGTTATAGATACAGGGCGGCCTAATAACCTGAAAGGGATCAGGACTGTCCGAAACAGGAGAAGAGATACCATGATCACACCGAAGCTATTGGTTAGGCGGAGAATTAAAGAGAACGCCGGATTTCAGTGGAAAGCTCTAAGGCAGGCCGTGGACTGGACTGTGGCGCTGTATATTGTCATTCCCGCGCTGTTCTTCGCAGGGCTGCAATATTATACCTGGATATCGTCCCCTCCGGATTGGTTCGCCTTCATTCCTTTCCCGCTATGTGCTTTCGTACTGTTTTTATATGTCTGTTCGGGTAAGCTCCGATTTTTTCTGGAAAATGCCGACCAGTTGATTTTGCTGCAGCATCCTCACTGGATCAGGGAGCTCCGGAGAACGGGACTGATCTACAGTCTGACGAAACAGTTCCTGTTGACGGCCCTCTTAATGGCTTTGCTGGCTCCTTTTTTGATACGGATTTTTTCGGTTAATGTTCCGTATGTCGTTTGGCTCGGTATCTTTACCTTTCTAAGCAAATGGAATTTGCAGCTCATTCAGAAATGGCTGGACAGCAGGTATCCGGGCTTGAGAAATCTTTGGCTGCATATCGTTTGGTTCGTCATTTTCTGTGCTGTCTATATCTCCGTCAGTTATTGGCTTCTGCCGATTCAGCCGCTGGCTCTTCTAATATCCCTTGTGCTTGTATTAACAGGACAGATCCTATGGCGGAGCAAGGTAGGGGATCTGAGGACGATCCAACAGGATATCAAGAGTGATTACGAAGCGAAAATGCTGCTGGCGGGCTTTATTCTCGCTTACTCCGTTCCCGCCCGGCCGAAATCCAGCCGCAAACGCCCTTTCCTGTTCCGTTCTTCCAACCGGCTGTTTAAGAAGAGAACCTCAGTTAACGGATTGGCCGAGGCGGGGATTAAATTATTTTTCCGGAACAGATCGTCGGTGATGCTGTACATTCAGCTGGTTTCCGTCTGTTCCTTCGCCATGCTGACCCTGCCTGACCCGATGAAATGGGTGCTTTGGCTGGCGGCGGCATTTCTGCTGGCGAGCATGGTGAAGCTTGCGGCGAAAGAGACCCGGTCCGGCCCCTTGCTCGGAATGTTCCCGTGGAAGGACGGAGTGATTCGCGAGGCGGCCCGCAAATCGGTGGGCTTGGCGGTAATTCCCGGTTTTGCGGTGATCAGCGCGGTGATGGGAGCGGCTCTATTTTCCTGGTGGGGGGCTCTGCTGCTGCTGCCCGTTGGAGGGATGTTCGCTTATTGGGCAGCGGGTGTCCTGACGATGTTTGAAAAATAACCGGAAAAATCCGGATCAAGTACAGGATTAAGAACGGCCGATATAAATGGGGGTATTAAGCTTCTTCCTAAAGGTTAACCTATCATTAACTACGACCATGCTTAGGAGTTGATCTTAATGAAAGATACCGTTGCCTTTGAGTTCGATCAGCCCGGATCGGCCGCTCAGGCTTGCGATATGCTGAATGAGCTGGGTTATAAAAGCAAAGCGGTAGTCCATATTCAGATTGAGCAAGGAGATCTTACCTCCGCATTGGAAATTGCCCAGGCATATGGCGGCCGATTGCGGGAAACGCAGAACGGTCAAGAAGAAACGGTGCTGGCCTCGGCCTATGACATGGATGAGGTCCCTATTCCTGCTCATACCGTGAACGAGGACTGGCCGGAGCAATATCTTCATTCGGATGGGGCGCTATTATCGGATGTCACTCCAGGGGACGAAGAACAAGAGCCGTTCGATCCGTCCGGGGAAGATTATAACCATTTTTCCGCAGGGGTCCATCTGTAAACCCGGGCATTGACAACGAAAATAAAACGAGGTATAACTATTATTAAATTAATTTTCTGATAAATTCGTTGAAGAGAAAGAGTAGGCTGTGATTTTGTTCCCCAGAGAGTTGGCATGCCGCTGAAAGCCAATGTTCAGAACATAGCTGAAAATCATCTCAGAGAAGTAAAGCTGAACGTTCGTAGTAAGCTTTACCGGGAGTCCGCCGTTACAAGGAACGCGTATGATGGTACGTTGCAGAGTGTCGCAGTGCTTGTTTGCGTATATTATTGGAGCAGGCACGGCGGAATTAGGGTGGTATCGCGAGCTAAAGTCTCGTCCCTTTGTTGGGGCGGGGCTTTTTTTATTTGCTGATGCAATTAAATTCTGTTGAACACGCTCCTCAAGCTCCGGCTCTGCAGCCCGGTTTGAAGTCCGTTGCAACATTTATTAAGTAACAATCCTTGGAAGGAAAAGGAAGGGGCCAAAAATAATGAACAAATCGAACACGAAAAAAGCGGTCGGCATGGAAGACATCGTTTATGCGCATCATGTGCTGAAAGAAGTGATTGTGAGAACCCCGCTGCAGAGGGACAAGATTTTGTCCGACCGCTATGAGTGCAATGTATTCTTGAAAAGAGAGGATCTGCAGGTCGTCCGGTCCTTCAAAATCCGGGGGGCTTATCATCTGATCCGTACCTTGCCGGAGGAGGATCTGGCTCGCGGAATCGTATGCGCAAGCGCAGGAAACCATGCCCAGGGGGTGGCTTATTCCTGCAATCTTCTGCAGATTCAGGGGAAAATCTTTATGCCCAGCACAACCCCAAGGCAGAAGGTCAAGCAAGTGAAGCTGTTCGGAGGCCCATACGTAGAAGTCATTCTGACCGGGGATACCTTCGATGACGCCTACTCCGAAGCGATAAAAACCTGTGAACAATTCGGCATGACCTTTATTCATCCGTTCGATGATCCCCAGATTGTAGCGGGCAACGGAACCGTCGGAATGGAAATATTGGAGAGCATGGACGGTGCCGTCGATTATCTGTTCGTTACCGTTGGCGGCGGCGGGTTGGCTTCCGGGGTAGGCACCTACGTCAAGACGATCAGCCCCGCAACCCGGGTGATCGGTGTGGAACCGAGCGGGGCTCCTTCCATGAGTCAGGCGATAGCGAATAACGAAGTGGTTACGCTGGATAACATCGATAAATTCGTTGACGGGGCCGCGGTCAAACGGGTAGGGGAGCTGACCAGCGCCATCTGTAAAGAGGTGCTGGATGATGTGCTGCTGGTGCCGGAGGGCAAGGTCTGCACCACCATTCTTGATTTGTACAATGAAAATGCCATTGTGGCCGAGCCGGCCGGCGCCCTTGCCATTGCCGCACTGGACCTGTACCGGGAGCAAATCCGCGGCAAGAATGTCGTCTGCATTGTGAGCGGGGGCAACAACGATATTGACCGGATGCAGGAGATTAAAGAACGGTCTCTGATTTACGAAGGCTTGAAGCATTACTTTACCGTCAATTTCCCGCAGCGCGCAGGGGCATTACGTGAATTTCTGGATGATGTGCTTGGTCCGAACGATGATATTACCCGCTTCGAATATACGAAGAAGCACAACAAGGATAACGGGCCGGCGCTTGTCGGAATTGAATTGAAGAGCCGGGAGGACTACAAGCCTCTTATCGACAGAATGGAGAAGAAAGGCTTCCAATACGTCGAGCTGAACAAAGACCCGGTTCTGTTCAATCTGTTGATCTGAACGGGACCTATGGATTGGAAGAAGAAAGGGGACAACGTTTATGAAACCGGTGGACGTAAAGGAAAAAGCCAGAGAACGGGAACGAAGAATCCTGAAGGAATGGGAAAAGAACGGCACGTTTGCCCAATCCGTAGAACAGGCAGCCGGCCGGCCGAATTTTGTGTTCTACGAAGGGCCCCCAACGGCCAATGGAGCGCCGCATATCGGGCACGTGCTCGGCAGGGTCATCAAAGATTTTATCGGCCGCTACAAGACGATGACGGGCTACCGGGTCGTCCGCAAAGCCGGCTGGGATACACACGGGCTTCCGGTAGAGCTTGGAGTTGAGAAGCAGCTGGGGATCTCGGGCAAACAGGAAATCGAACGCTATGGCGTAGCGAAATTCGTGGACCGGTGCAAGGCCAGCGTTTTCGAATATGAGAAGCAGTGGCGGGATTTGACCGAGGCCATCGGATACTGGACCGATCTGGATAACCCCTACGTGACGCTGACCAACGATTACATCGAAAGTGTTTGGTTCATTTTGTCCCAGATTCATGGGAAGGGGCTGCTTTACAAAGGACACCGCGTCAGCCCATACTGCCCAAGCTGTCAGACATCGCTCAGCTCCCATGAAGTCGCGCAGGGCTATGAGGAAGTCAAGGATTTGAGCGCCACGGTCAAATTTGCCTCCAAGACGACGGGCGACCTCTTCCTCGCATGGACGACCACTCCCTGGACCTTGCCGGCCAATACGGCACTGGCGGTTAATCCCAAGCTTTCCTATGCGAGAGTCCGGCAGGGGGATGAGGTGTTCATCGTGGCCGAGAATCGTGTCGCACAAGTTATGAACGGCGATTATGAGATTTTGTCGGTACACCGGGGTTCCGAATTAATCGGGACGGCTTACCGGCCTCCCTTCGATTTCGCTTCGGTCGAACAGGGCCATATCGTTATAGGAGCCGATTTCGTCAGCGATGCGAATGGAACGGGGATTGTCCATATCGCTCCGGCACACGGGGAAGATGATTACCGGGCCTGCCAGGAGAACGGCATCAGCATGCTGCAGGTCGTGGACTCCTCCGGCCGATATGTGGAGGCTGTGCAGCCGTTCGCCGGCCGCTTCGTCAAAGATTGCGACATCGATATCGTGAAGGACCTTGCCTCCCGGAACCTGCTGTTTTCCAAGGAGCGCTACGAGCACAGCTATCCGTTCTGCTGGCGCTGCAAATCTCCGCTGCTTTATTATGCGATGGAAAGCTGGTTCATCAAGACAACAGCCGTCAAAGAGAAACTTATAGAAAACAACAGGCAGGTCGATTGGTATCCGGGCCATATAAGGGAAGGGAGGTTCGGTAAATTTCTGGAGGAGCTGGTGGATTGGAACATCAGCCGCAACCGTTACTGGGGAACCCCTCTGAATGTATGGCTGTGCCGTGATTGCGGCTGCGAATACGCACCGGAGTCCCGGGAAGATTTGCGGCGCCGTGCAGCGGCCCCTCTGGGGACGGATATCGAGCTGCATAAGCCGTACGTGGACGAAATCAGATTGAGCTGTCCGCAATGCTCCGGGGAGATGGAGCGCACCCCCGAAGTGATCGATGTTTGGTTTGACAGCGGATCGATGCCTTTTGCCCAGTACCATTACCCGTTCGGTGACGAGCGGGTATTCGAAGAACAATATCCCGCCGATATGATCTGCGAAGGAATTGATCAGACCCGGGGATGGTTCTTCAGTCTCCTGGCCGTTTCTACTCTGTTAAATGGCCGGGCTCCCTATAAAGCCGTCATGTCTACGGGACATATCCTCGACGAGAATGGTCAGAAAATGTCCAAGAGCAAGGGCAACGTCGTGGACCCCTGGGAAGTGATCGAGGAATTCGGCGCCGATGCGTTCCGTTGGGCTCTTCTGGCTGACAGCGCTCCGTGGAACAGCAAAAGATTCTCGAAGCAGCTTGTAGCGGAAGCCAAATCGAAGGTGATCGATACACTCACCAACGCCCATTCCTTCTATGTGCTGTATGCCGGAATCGACGGGTTCCGCCATGAAGAGCACGAAGCGCTGCGGCCGGACCACCCGCTGGACCGCTGGATTCTCTCCAGACTAAACAGCACCATTCAGGCGGCGGCACGCGGATTGGAAGGCTATGATTTCCTCAATCCGGCCAAAACTATAGAAGCGTTCATAGATGAACTGAGCAATTGGTACATCCGCCGCTCCCGGGACCGCTTCTGGGGAAGCGGCCTGACCAGGGACAAAATTTCCGCTTACCAGACATTGCGGACCGTTCTTCTGACGGTTAGCCGGCTGATTGCTCCGTATGCCCCGTTTATCGCGGAAGATTTGTACCTCAATCTGGGAGGGGAGAAGTCCAGCGTCCATCTGGCGCCATTCCCCGTATATGATGAAGCGCAGGTCGACCCCGGTCTGGAGCATGGGATGGGAACTGCCCGCAAGATTGTAGAGTTGGCCCGTAGTGTTCGCAACGATACCGGGATCAAAACGAGACAGCCATTATCCGGACTTACGGTGACACTGGCCGACGACTTCGATCTTGCTGCCTATGAGGAAACCATTGCGGAAGAAATCAATGTGAAGACCGTTCAACGATCCGATGATCTGGAGCGCTTCGTAGACTATACCGTCAAGCTGAATTGGAAAATGGCCGGTCCCAAATTCGGCAAGGCGGCCTCGGCAATACAACGGCGTCTGCAGGACTTAAGCCCCGACGAGATTCGGGAGGGACTGAGTAAGGGCTTCTTCGAATGGATGGAAAACGGGGAAGCGATGAGGGTTGAATTGGATGAGCTGCTGGTGGATCAGCTTCCCAAAGAAGGCTTTGCTTCCGCATCCGGAGCGGGGATCACCGTCACCCTCGATACCCGCCTCACCGTTGAGCTTGTGCAGGAGGGAGCCGTACGCGAGCTGGTAAGGGCGGTTCAGGATCAGCGGAAAAAAATGAAGCTGCCCATCGACAAGCGGATTCGACTGGTTATTGATGGGGATGACGAAGGAAAACAGGCTGTTCGCCGTTTTGAGCAAGTGTTAAGGGAAGGCGTCCTTATATCCGATTTGGAGTTTCGCCGCGCCGAGGGGATGGAGGAAGTTCCAACGGACCATGGGAGAATTGCCTTTTCCATTGAATAAAGAGAACGGTCTGCCGGCAAACTAAATCTCTGAAAAGCACATCTTGGCGAGCAGGGAAAGAAAGGAGCCGGTGGCCGTGGATCATTCGCTGTTTCCGACAGGGGATCATCAGGCGCAGTATAATACGTTCGGAATGCCTGACGGGTTCATGAGCGAAGCTTCAAGCGTACTTCATGAGAACGGACCCCCAAATGGAAAGACCCAGGAAGCGTCTTCTGCGATGGGACTGCCCGCTCCAATGCTGTTCGGGCCGTCGGCAGCCCCCTTCCTGGAGGGCGAATATACACCAAACATAAACTCCTTATGGTTTAAGCTGCGTTTATTTTCGGAATGCGAGCAGGTGAGGCTCGCTAAAGATGCCCGAGGCAAATTTACTCCCCATTACGAGCGGAGGGATATCGTCCACTGCAAATTTTCGGGTGTCGGATCGGAATATAGCGGGGGGCACTATGCGGTGGTATGGGAGGATAATCCGTATTTTGAGGATATTACCGTCATCCCGGCCACCAGCCAGCGCAAGACGGAATATGCCAACGTCTTTACGGTGGGGAAGCTTCGCGGACTTCCGCAAGGCCAAACCACCCTGCTGGTGTCGGATTTGACGAGAATTTCCCGCAAAAGAATTACTTCCCGGCACGGGAAGCTTCATCCGGCCTGGGAAACACGCATATGCCAGGCGATTGCGGTGACCTTCGAGAATGAGCGGACGCTGGAGGCGCTTGTCCGGGATGAGTGCGGTCCGGCCATGCCCGAGAATCTGCCGTTATTTGCCGGGCTGCGCTTCCGGCCATCACGTCTGATCCGGTATGACCGCAATGCGGAAGTATTGATCTATCGGCTATGGAACGATGTCAAGGAAGAGGAGCTTCCGCTGCTGCAGCCCCGAAAGCCATTTTCTATTAGAAGGAAGAAGGCTCTGCTTAAAAACCTGTTTTACGGCAATGATGAAGAGAGAGCGGAAGCGCTGGAGCTCTATGAGCGCTATTATGGGCGTTAAGCAAGAATAGGGCTCGCTCTGCCAATGGAAGCACCCGACGTCTGATGCCCGCTTGCTGCTTTGCTATATAAGCTTTTATACGGACACATTAAAAAAATGCCGCGAATTCGCGGCATTTTCCGGTTTAAAGAAGCGATTCGGCGCCATCAATGAATATTTCCGTACCGGTTATATGGCTGGATTCGTTAGAGGCGAGGAACAGGACCAGATCGGCGACCTGCTCCGGCTGCCCCGGCCCATGCTCCAACGGCTGATTGCCTTGCGGATAGTTAACCGGAATTTTAATAGCTTCTACGGCCGGTGTCGGATGGGTATTTTCCTGTATATTCGTCTGAATGGCTCCCGGACAAATGACGTTTACCCGGATCTTATAACGCGCCAATTCCAGAGCGGCCATCTTGGCAAAGGCGAGCTGTCCCGCTTTCGACGTGCTGTAAGCGGACATGCCGAAGCCGGAGAACTTGCGGCTGCCGTTAATGGAGCTTGTAATGATGATGCTGCCCCCGTTCTGTTTCATATGCGGAATGGCATATTTGACCGTTAAGAAAGTACCCTTCAGATTCGTCGCTAGCGTCTGATCCCAATCTTCGGGGGTCAGGTCTTCGATAGGGGACAGGGTGCCGTTAATTCCCGCATTGGCGAAGACGATGTCAATCCTCCCCCATTGGTCGGCTGCTGCCCGGATGGCTTGTTGGACCCGCTGAGGGTCGGAAATGTCCGTATCCACGAAGACCGCTTCGCCCCCCGCCTGTTTAATCTGCTGCTCGACGGCTTCGCTGCGGTTGTTCTTCAAATCGACAAGGCATACTTTCGCTCCGTGCTCCGCTAGTTTCAACGCGGCCGCACGCCCGATTCCGGAGCCCGCCCCCGTAACGACAGCAATTTGATCCTTGAGCCGGGGCAGCGCGGCCGCTGCCTGGTTTATGGCTTCAGTAACCGCCATGAAATCCCTCCTCCATTGAATATGAAATCCGTTTTTAATATTCCTTGGATGGATGGATTTATTCTTGGACGGCGGCTAACGATCATTCCAGTTCCATAAGCGGACTTCGCCCAGTTGTATCGAAGCGATCCAGTTTTCGTCCCGCAGCTTTAACAGTTCTTTGGTCGGCCCGGTAACAGCAACTCCATACAATTGGATTCCGTTCTCTTCAAGGTAGGAAATCCGTGCATCTAAATTCAGATCAAACGCCACATAATTCGCAATCCTTTTATACTTCTGCAGCAAGTACAGTGTCTTCATAAAATTTTCGTTCCGAATCTTGCCGTCCAATGAATCGACCGGAGGGGCGGAATACCCCCGTGAGACAGTTTTTCCGAACAGACCGCGTTTCTCTACCGTTTGACCGGTCATGGTCCAATCGTCATGGTGCCACATCGGATAATAGGGAAAGCCAATCGGACTCATGGTTCCGGAATCATCTCCGGTATAGACGGCGAACCATTCCGGAGACATATTTTTGCCATCGAACATCTTCAGAAGCTCCTCAGTCGAATAAAATCGGTCCAGGGAAAGAAAAGCTTCCGCCACCGTACCTTCAGGCAGCTTATCCAGAGTCACCCATTCTCCCGCAAACCCCGATTCCGCACTCTTCTTCTTTTCCCCCTGATACAGTTTAGTCCGGTTCGGGTCGACAAATACGAAACGCTGCGGTTCCGTTTCCGTTCGCCATACAACGTCTTTGCTGCGGGGCAGGCCAAGAAACATATTCATGGAAAAATCGCCGATATTGATGCGCGCATCGCCGATCTGTTTGTTCAGTTGGCCTTTGAAATCGACGTTGTAATATGCGTTGGTATTAAAGCTTAAATTTAACGAGACATTGGGTTGACTAACAGCTACGGCCGAACGAATAACGTCTCGATATAGTTCAGCACGGTTCGGAGAGCCTGTGCCGAAATACAGTGCAGTAATGAGGGAGCTGACGATCGAGAAGATTATAAAAATCGCCAGTACCGTGAATGCATTGCTGATCCGGGCGCGCCATTTCCCTTTCTGAATGATCCTTCTTTCTCTTTTGGCCGCGTGGGGATCACTCTCATCTTGCTGGGGTTCTTGCCCGGCCACCCGGTTTTCTTCGCCCATGACTTCATCTAAATAGGCTTGATAAGCCTCCATCTTCTCCAGCTCTTTCTCCATTTCCGCCTTTTCTTCGGCTGAAAGCTTGCCTTCGGCGTAATCTTTCAGTTGTTGTTTAAAGCGCTCGCTCAATCGACATCATTCCTTTCTCGATTTAGCCGCAGTTTTTGCCTCGCCCGGAACAGCAATATTTTAAAATGGGACAAACTGACTCCCATAATGCCGGCGGCTTCTTTATAGGACAACTGGTGAAAATCGTACAGCAATATCGCTTGCTTCTGATGGTCGGGCAGACCGGCAATCGTCCGTTCAATGTCTCCCCAATATTCCCGGCGCATGATTTCCGTTTCCGGGGTGCCGGCATCGGAAAGCTGTTCAAAATAACCGGCTTCTTTTGCATCGCTTCGTTTTTCTTTTCTCTTGAAATCAACAAATGCGTTATAAGCCACCTTAAAAAGCCAGGGTTTGATTTTGTCTTCCCGGCACTGCTCCAAGAACAAATACGCCCGATAGAAGGTTTCCTGGACCAAATCTTCAGCCGTATGATGGTCGCAGGAAAGGGAGAGCAAATAACGGTACACGTCTTTCATGTATAGTTGATAGATTTCGTCCAACGATTTTCGTTTCATTGACTCCCCCCTTCACCCAATACACGTTTAAGATTGGTAAAAGTTACAGCCCGTTTAACCAATTTGCAACCGCCTTTAGAATATCGTCGGCCGGAAGGAGTGACGGTGTCTTTAACCAAACTATTGTGAAAAAGCTCTGACTACGATATTCTGTATAAGTACAAACTTTTGAAAAGCTGCAAAAAACTTAAAGAAATCGCCGAATGTGCCGAAAATCTTAAAAACTTAATAAATTTTTAAGAAAATGTGTACTTTTTAGTCACATTTTTTTAATTTCAAATTAAGGTAAGCAATGTATCCTTATAAGAAATCAGTTGAAATTGTCTTTGGCATTTTCAATGCAAGGGAGGAAAGGATGATGATCACCACACCACAAACCGTCAAATCCTGGCTGGATAAATTTAATGTAAAATCTGCGGCAAAGCCTCAGGAAGCGAAAGCATCCACAAGATCGAGAAGAAGGAAACAGAAGCAAGAGGCTAAGAAATGCCCGGTTTGCCAGAAAACACATAACGTTAATTTCATCTCATCGATTAAGCATTGGTACTGCGTTCAATGTGATACCGAGTTTGACCGCAACAACGTGATCTTCGTATATGATGATAACGGGGAACTCATTGAGGTCATTTCGGACAAGCCCGGCATTTGGAATCATTTGAAGCTGGGCAAGACGAAGAAAGGTATCATAATGACGCTTACCGTATAAGATTGGATGAAAGATAATCATAATGATAATCCATCAGCCTGGAACAAGGCGTGATTGACAAGAAGGCCGAACCGGCATATCCCGGTTTGGCTCTTTGTTTTGCCATTAAAAGTTCATGATTATAGCCCTAATGGGCCATACCGTTCGTGGGCGTCATTCGATATGGTGAAGAGATAGGCGTAAGACATGCACTTTTCTCCAATATAAAATCGTTGTGCATTTAGCCGAATTTATTGTAACATTCAGACTAGATAAAGGCAGGAAGGGGACCGAAGCAATTGCTTAAAGCAAGGCATTGGTTAATTATAGCGCTGCTGATGCTGTTTATATGGCCTCAGCAGGTATCGGCACATGCATCCTTGATCCAGGCAGTTCCCGGAGAGGATAGCCAGCTGGAGGAATCTCCGGAAAGGATTGTGCTTACGTTTAATCAGGCGCTGGAGCCTAACGTGCAGATCAAAGTGGTGGATTACCGCAAGAACGAAGTCACCCGTGAGAAAGCAGTTTTGAGCGAGGACAGGCAGGAGCTTAGTGTCGGGCTGCCCAAGCTTCAGAATGGAACGTACACCGTCACGTACCGCGTTTCTTCCGCGGATGGTCATACCGTCGCCGGATCTTACGTATTCACCATCGGAGAGCCGGATCCCGCCCAATTGGCGGCCCAGAGATCGGCATTAAGCGGCTCCGGCAAGCTTTCCTGGAAGATGGGGCTGCTAGAATATGCCGCTTATCTCATCAGAATACTTTATTACATTAGCTTGCTTTGCTTGACCGGATGGGTATTCTGGAGATTGTTTTATCGCAGGACACCCGAATCGGTCGCCCAGATTGACCGGAAGTGGTCGTTAGGCTTGCAGCGGGCCTATCTTCTGGTGCTTATCCTGCTCGTCGCAGTGGAGCTGCCGTCCGCATTGGGAGAATGGACGACGGAGAACCTCACTTCATTCATCGGGACCTCCAAGGCCATTTCATGGATGGTATCCATCGGCTTGTCCCTGCTCGGATTTGTTATTCTGCATCGTTCCAGGCTGGCCGATGCGGCCTGGCTTGTGCTGCTATTGGCAGCCAAGAGCTTCACCGGCCACGCCAATGGCCTGGTAGACGGCAAGAATGCGGTGCTGATCGATCTGATCCATCTGTTGGCTGCGGCCGTCTGGGTCGGGGGACTGCTATACCTTACGGCGCATTGGCGCAGGAACAGAGAGCATGCTCTGCAGTTTCTGCCGCAATTTTCTTTCCTGGCACTGGACAGCATGATATTGCTCGTTCTGTCAGGCGTGTTCATTCTGCTCCTGTTCCTTCCGAACCCTGCTTATTTGCTGTATACCCAGTGGGGAACCGCGCTGCTGATCAAGATAAGTCTGGTGCTCATCGTGATTGGAGCCGGGATTATCGTCAGACGCTTTATTAAGAAGAAGAAATTCAGTTCTTTAATGACGGCCGTCAAAATCGAAATCGGACTTATGGTAGCGATAGTTTCCATTGTCGGAGTGCTGACTGCTCTGAATCCGCTGCCCCCCAACAAGCCATTGAACTGGCATGAGATGGGGGAAGAGCTCCATATGACGGCCAAGATTGCTCCGAATATACCTGGAGCGCGCAACACGTTCACCCTTCAAGTCTGGGTTCCTAAGGAAGAGGAGGAGCCGCAGAAGGTTCAGATGATTCTTAAGCATATTAACGAAGACGGAATTGAACCGATCCCGATTCCGCTGCAGCCGGCTTCCGCCAATAAGGAACAGGGCTGGTTTCCCGGATATACACAGTATGTATATAGTTACGAGGGCTCCTCGCTGGCATTCTCCGGGGAATGGACCGTAGAGGTACGAGTCACTTTGGCGAATGGGGAGAAGAAGGAGTACGAGAAATCGATGAAAGTTTATTAAGGTTAGATTAAAAAATGGCCCGAACCGCTCATTGGCGAGCTCGGGCTGTTTTCAAAAAATATAAGAAAGTTTAAGTTTTACTTTATACCTGTTCTTATATTTCATCGGTAAACGCGCCTGTCCAAAGGACGGCGAAAGCCGTTTATCCTTGTTTTGCTTGATGTGGTATATGATTAGCGCCATAAGGAATTTTGGCGAGTTTTTTTAGGAATGGGGGAAGTAGGGTGGAGCATCACCGAGGCCGCAGGAAAACCAGGCAGCCCGCCTGGGCTTCGATATGGGAAATAACTAAAGTCTCGGCCAAGCTGGGACTGACCTCCTTCGGGGGACCGGTTGCCCATTTGGGCTATTTCCGCAATGAGTATGTTGAGCGCAGACAATGGCTGGATGACCGCAGCTATGCGGATCTGGTCGCGTTATGCCAGTTTCTGCCCGGACCTGCAAGCTCACAGGTCGGCATTGGAATCGGCCTGATGAGGGGAGGCTGGACCGGGGCTGTGGCGGCATGGCTGGGCTTTACTCTGCCCTCTGTCCTGCTTATGATTCTGTTCGCTTATGCGGTTGAAGGCTTGGGATGGGCCGATACAGGCTGGGTTCACGGGTTGAAAATTGCAGCCGTTGCGGTGGTGGCGCAGGCGGTGCTCGGGATGGGAAAAAGTCTGGCACCGGCCGCGGTCGCATAGCCATATTGTTCGGGGCTGCGATCACTTCTCTGCTGTGGCCCTCCGCCTGGACCCAGCTCCTTCTGCTGGCCGCCGCGGGCGGACTAGGCTGGGTGCTGTACAGGCAGAATAACGGGGAGCCCGGTCCCTTCTCCCGTGTACCGATCAGCAGAACTGCCGGGGCGGTAGCGCTGGCTATGTTTGGCTTGCTGCTCGTCCTGCTGCCCGTGCTGCGGGCGCTGCTTGCCTGGGACACGCTCGCTCTGTTCGACAGCTTCTACCGCTCGGGCTCGCTCGTGTTTGGGGGCGGGCACGTAGTCCTTCCGCTTCTGGAGAGGGAAGTAGTTCCCGCAGGCTGGATCACGCAGGAGCAGTTTATCGCCGGTTACGGGGCTGCACAGGCTGTGCCCGGTCCGCTGTTTACCTTCGCGGCATATCTGGGGACGGTAGCGAATGGCTGGTGGGGAGCGATAGTGGCTACTCTCGCTATCTTCCTGCCCGCCTTTTTGCTCGTGATCGGGGTGCTGCCGTATTGGGAACGCATCCGCCGTCATGCCGCAGCCAGAGGAATGCTTGCAGCGGTGAACGCGGCGGTGGTAGGCATACTGCTGGCTGCCCTTTATAACCCGGTATGGACGAGCTCGATTCATACTTCCGCTGATTTCAGCCTGGCTCTGGCTTCTTTCGCTCTCCTGGTATACGGGAAGCTTCCGCCCTGGATGGTGGTAGCGTTCGCCGCGCTCGCCGGTTGGGGGCTGTCCCTGCTCTAATCATCCGCTGAAAATGGTGCACTGGTGCGGCACCGGTGCTGGCGCTAGTGCTCCTGCGCCAACATTGAAGAAGACGAGCAAAAGTGCAGGTCTTTCACCGTAAAATCGCGAAATTCAAGTAAAATGGCGGAATTTACCTGCACAATTGCATGTCTTTGGCCGATTTCAAGCAAAACCATGAAAAAGACCTGCACAATTGCGGGTCTTTTTTCAACTTTAACTAATTCCTCTTGAGGAGAAGACAAGAACGGCCCTATGGCGGCGCGGTTCGGCGACTACTTATCGGATCTTAAGAAAAGGACGTTGTCCGTCCCCGTCCAAGCCTCCGCGCGAACCTAGGAGGCTACTACCGGCTGGCAGCCGCGGCGTTCTTGCCTGCGGTATAGCCTGTGGCGAAGGCCGCCGTAATGTTATAACCCCCCGTATAGCCATGGATGTCCAGCACCTCTCCGCAGAAAAATAGGCCGGGCATCTTCTTGGACTGCATCGTTCGCGGATCAACCTCTTTCAGATGGACGCCTCCCCCGGTAACGAATGCTTCTTTAAGCGACAGCGTACCATTCGCTTCGACGGGGAAGGCTTTGATCGTCCGGACAAGCTCCTCCCAAGGCTGCTTGGGAAGGTGATCATAGGTAACGTCTTCGCGAAGGCCCGCCTTCTTTAATAGAAGGGGAATCATTTTGTCCGGAAGCCTCTCTCTAAGGACATTCTTGATCGCTTTCCTGGATTCTTTCCGCGCCAGTGCCAGCAATTCATCGCTAAGCTGCCCGGCGTTTTGCTCCGGGAGGAGATCGATGGTCAGAGTGACCGTCGTCTTGTTGGAGCGTTTAAGCTCCTTGACGACGAATTGGCTGCAGCGAAGCGCTGCCGGACCGGACAGGCCGAAATGCGTGAAAATCATGTCTCCTTCATGGGTAATGATTTTTTTCCCTTTGGCATTCCAAACGGAAAGAGTAATATTACGCAGGGACAGCCCTTGAAGCTCCTTGCTCTGGATGAAGGATTCACCAGACGTTATGGGCACCTCGGTCGGATATAATTCGGTGATGGTATGCCCGGCTTCCTCCGCCCACGGATACCCGTCTCCGGTGCTTCCGGTATGCGGCACCGACTTGCCGCCTGTAGCGATAATGACGCAGGACGACCGTATTTCTTGCCCTGATGCCAGACGGATTCCGGCGGTTCTCCCATCCTTGTAGAGCACGCGCTCCACCGGTTGGTTGACGAGAATGTCGACTCCGAGGCTGCGAACCTTGCGGATCAAGGCATCCACTACGGTTTGCGCCCGGTCCGATACCGGAAACATTCGACCCCGGTCCTCTTCTTTAAGCGGAATTCCCAAGCCTTCGAAGAAGGCAATAATATCCTTGTTGCTGAACTCGGCGAAGGCACTGTACAAAAACCGCCCGTTCCCCGGAATATTAAGAATGATCTCATCTATGTCTTTCGCATTCGTTACATTGCATCGGCCGCCTCCGGAAATTCCAAGCTTGCGGCCAAGCTTGTTTCCCTTATCCGCAACGAGCACCCGCGCCCCGTGAGAGGCGGCGGCAATACTGGCCATTAAGCCGGAAGGACCTCCTCCAATGACGATTACATCATAGTCCATTCCATTACGAACCTCATTTCACTTCAGAACTTGTAGACCGTTATATTGTACCTTAAAGGCCTTAGGAATAGAAATGAATCTTCTTCAAGCGGCTGATAAATCGCATAGGGTTGGCACATAATACTGGCAGAAAGGAGCGATGACGATGAAGAACCGATCCAACAACTCCAAGGAACAGCAGCTGCAGGAAAAGCAGAACGAGCGGCGCAGTAAGGAGCAGGAGATGGAGATGGCTCGCGGCAAGAAGCTGGACGGACCTAATCGCCCATCTACCTAGGAGGTTGGTAAGAAGATGGATGAACGTAAACAGGAGATGGACGAGGGATCGATAAGGGATCAGACAGGACAAGAAGACCTCGATCCATTCGAAATAAACTTTCTGCAGGAATTCCGCAAGGGACGCGGTCCTCGGAAGCCATTCGTCAATTCGTTCGGAGTGGTTATCGGAGACCATGATTATGAATCCGAGAATTCCCCGCTGGAGCAGTGGACAACGGACACCGATCCGGCAGTGATGGCAGGGGATCAATGGGTCCATCCGTTCAAAGATATCGGGTTTCATTCGAATGAGAATCGCGATTACTTTGAGAAAGGCATTCCTCCGCAAAGCGGGATTTTCATGCATCCTGACAAAAACTCCGCCTACAAGTTCAATCTTGGCAGGGGGGAGCCGGAAGAGGATTCAGGGAAGCGAAAAAACGGGCAAGAACAAGAATAAGGAAGGATGGGCCGAGCAAAGCCCGGGCTTCCTGCAAAGACTGCCTTTGCATTCACTCCCCGGGGCGGTATAATAAATAAAGATTATACACTAGCATATAGGGAGTGAACGATATGTCAATGTCCTTTGACGCATATATGAGAGATATGGTTCAGCCGATGCGGGATGAACTGACCCGAATCGGTGTGAAGGAGCTGCGGACCCCGGAAGAAGTGGTCGAGAACTTGGAGAACGCCAAGGGAACTGCGCTGCTTGTCGTCAATTCGGTGTGCGGCTGTGCCGCGGGCCAATGCCGTCCGGGAGTGGCTAGAGCTCTCGAGCACGATGCCAAGCCGGACCATCTCTTCACCGTATTTGCCGGGCAGGATAAGGAAGCGACGGCCAAGGCCCGCGAATACATTACCGGGTATCCGCCTTCATCTCCTTCCATTGCCCTGTTTAAGGACGGGGAACTGGTCCATTTCATCCAGCGCCATCAGATTGAAGACCGTTCCGCCGAGATGATCGCGAACGATCTGACTCAAGCCTTCGATAAATATTGCCGGTGATAGGCGCGTTTTAAAGCTAGACTAAAAAGGTAACCAAAAATCCTGTTAGGCGGTTAAGCCGTAACAGGATTTTTATTTGCTTGCCCGTCATCGGGGATAATTTGATTCATTCGTTCGATGATTTCATGTTTCCTGGCTTCCCCGGCATGCTCGGCGATGATCCGGTAGCCTTCTCCGACATTAGGCTTGCGCCGGACGTTATGGGCATCGGAAGCCAGTGTGTGAACGAGGTCGTTCTCCAGCAGCCATAGAGCGAATTTCCTGGCATCTTCGTTATTGCGGCCGGCTAGGCTGTCTGCCGATACCTGGGTCCAGGCTCCCCGTTCGATGAGACCGGTTAACAAGGCCGGCATCTCCCGGAAGAATCCGTGTCTTTCCGGATGGGGAATGATCGGTCTTACTCCCTTAGCGATCAGGAAGTCAATGACCTCAATGGAATCCGGCATATAATTCGCCCAGGGCTGCTCCAGCAGAATAAAGGTTTTATCACTGTCCAAGTGCCAGTATTCTTCATTCTCCGTCTGCTGATAGAACTGCTCGGCGCTCTTAAGCGTCACTTCGTGGCCGCAGGATACGGTGATCGGAAGGCCCTCTTTCTCCAGCGCATCCTGAAGCTGTCTTACTTTATGATAAGTCACGGATTTAGGGACATGGTACACTGTGTTGAAATGGGGAGTGGCCACAATATGGCGGACACCGTCTTCATAAGCTATTCTGGCCATGGCGACAGATTCCTTCAGGTCGCTCGCCCCGTCGTCTACACCGTCTAAGATGTGGCAATGGATATCAATCATCCTGATTCTCCTCTCTATTATGGAATGTTATCCATTGACTCTATGCTACCAGGGTCTTTTCTGTCATCCTAACAAAAGTACAGGCAAAAATCCACTTGATTTTGGCGGGCGCTTTCCGCAAACTAAGGTTAAACTGATAGCAGAGAAACAAAAGCAAGCCGATAAATGCGGTGCTTGAATCCATTTATTGAAATGAAAGGGAAAGGGTGAAGTGGCCATGTCGTTGCAGCGTCAAATTATTGAAGCACTCGGAGTACAGCCGGTCATAGATGTGGATGCGGAAATCCGCAAGAGAGTGGATTTTCTTAAGAGGTATGTCAAGGATAGCGGGACCTCCGGTTTGCTCATAGCGATCAGCGGAGGATTGGACAGCGCGGTAGCCGCCGGTCTGTGCAAGCAGGCAACGGACGAATTATCGCAGGAGGAGGGTAAGGAATATATGACCCTCGGAGTTTTCCAGCCGTATGGCCGGCAGGAGGATATTGAGGACAGCTACGCGGTAGCGCAGGCGTTCGACTTGATATATAAGACGGAGACGAATATTGAGGAGGCGGTGGATGAAATCGCCCTGGAGGTCGAACACAGCCTGAAGGGGCTTGGAATTCACAAACATATCAGCATTCCGGGCAAAGGAAACATCAAGGCCCGTACAAGAATGGTCGTACAGTATGCCCTGGCTTTCGAGCTGAATTTGATCGTTGTCGGCACCGATCATGCTTCTGAGGCACTAACCGGATTTTTCACCAAATATGGGGACGGTGCGGTCGACATCAACCCGCTCAGCTCGCTGAACAAGCGGCAGATCAGTCAACTGGCCGAGAAGCTCGGTGTTCCGCGCAGCGTCATCGACAAGGTGCCTACAGCCGGACTGTGGGAAGGACAGACCGACGAGAAGGAGCTGGGCGTCTCGTATGAGGATAACAGCAGCTACCTGGAAGGTAAGGAGATTGACCCGGCCAGCGCCGAGAAGCTAGAGAAGCATTACCTCCGTACGAAGCATAAACGGGAGAAGATCCCCGGCATTTAATAAGTTCGGTGGAATCAGTTCGATGAAAATCCTCTGCAGGACCTGCAAATTTGTTGGTCTTTAGCACTCAACTTTCGGTGCGACCAAGCTTGCATGGGGGACTAACTGTATTTTGTACAGTTAAATTCAAGCGAATGGGCGAAAATGATCAAACTACCTGGAAAAACTACAGTTAGAATGGGCAACTTTGGGCGAAACGGCTGTTTTGGCGCAAACTAACTGTAGGTTTTCCATTTAATATTCCTATTTCCCCCGAATATAGAAAATTAACTGGATGAAATCCATTTAGACGCTCATGCCTCTGGCTGTGGCACCATCAGATAATGGAAATAAATGGATTTTTTAAGGTAGTTTTCAAATTTCACACTAATGAAGGTAGCGTCACAAAGCTTGTGTAAGCTGGCGGGGTTATCCAGCTCCTGGACAGCCCGGCCGGGACGATGAATAAGAAATATTTAAAGCTCGGTGGAAGACGCAGCCCAAGCGAAGGCGCGGGAAGCGGGTTTTTATCTGCTTCCGGGTCATCCATCCGGATAACGTTCCGCAAACAGATCATAATGAAGCACGATTTTCAGGCTTAGTGCCAATAAAAATGGACGCCATCCCCTATAGCTGTGATTTAAAATTTTGGTGCATCATCAAGCTATTTCTTTGTTTAGAATGGTTTATTGACACTTCCACTTAACCAAACAAAGCGGTGTTGTTCTGTCAAGACCCTATTATTTCGGGGCATTTTCCTTTATCTATAAGGGATCCCCGTCAATCTGAGTCTGCGAAAGTTGAGTTTAGAATAAGTACTTGAACCGGACAAATTTCGAGGCCGCCTGCCTAGATAGGAAGGGACACAGACGTGATCATTGGAGTCGGGACCGATATTATTGAAATTGCGAGAGTACGGAAGCTGATGGAGGAGCCATCGGGCCCCCGCTTTGTAGAGCGGGTTCTTACTCCCGATGAGCGAAAGCTGGCCGAACAGCGTCAGGCCAGGCTCCATGAATATGTAGCCGGACGCTTCGCCGCCAAGGAGGCTGTGGCGAAGGCTTTGGGCTGCGGGATAGGCAGACAGGTAGGCTTTCAGGACATCGGGGTGCTTCCCGATTCGAACGGGCAGCCGCAATGCCGATTGTCGGAGGCTTCATTAACCCGGTTGGGCCTGGCAAATATACAGATCCATCTAAGCATCTCCCATAGCGAAACTATGGCGACGGCTTTTGCGGTAATCGAAAGGGCGGAGTGACGGCACATAACGGACAGGCCGGTATTCGTCGGGGCAGGAAGACCGGGGTACGAGCATAGGGAATCCCGTAAGCTTGCCGATCAAGCAGATAAAACCTCCATCCGCTAAATAAGCGGGGTGGAGGTTTTAATGAAGGATCAAGCGCCCTTCTACTTCTTGGTAGACAACCAATCGGCCAATGCATCGATTTGATCGGCGCTCAGAGTGTTCTTGAAGGCGGTCATCCCGTTGCCGCCGTTCTCGATTTTGGTCGCGATCTGATCCTTGGACAGCTTGCCGCCGACCTTCGTCAGGTTCGTATTGCCTCCAAGCTTTCCTTCCAGATTAGCTCCATGACATGCTATACAGTGCTGCTTAAACAATGCTTCCGCATCGACGGTGGTCGCCGGCTGCTTTCCGGTTTCCCCGTTAGGTGCTCCCGGGGCAGGGCTTGCGGTTCCGGCATCGTCCTTCTTGCCGGCGCAAGCAGCCAAAGCGGCTATAAGCAGCAGACAGAAGATAAAGACCATCACTTTTTTCATTATCTTGTTCATCCCCTTATCTATGTTAATCATCCATTCGCGATAAGCTTAAGGTTTCCATTCTCCTTGTGCTTCATTCATGAAAGAGGACGGGGTTAATAACATGGACCAGGCTCATTCACCCGTATGACATAAGGAATTTCGATCCAATCCCGATAAGGTTGCTTAGTTACGGAAATTAAAGTAAATACTACCGGAATGATATCTATAAGTTTAGATGAAACTTGCTTTCTATGCTAAAATACTATACAGCAAAGCAACGAGACTAACGGGGGATAGCTGCAATGCGGCCGTGCCCTTGCGGGAGGCGTGACTGTGGAGCGGATAGTCGATATGGTCGAGCATCAAGTGATCGCTGCGGTTCGGTCGGAGGAAGAATTGGCGGAGGCTCTCGGCAGCCGGGTAAATGTTATTTTTCTGCTGATGGGCTCGATAGGCAATCTGCAGGAGCTGGTCACCAAAGTAAGAGACAGCGGCCGGCGTGTGTTTGTTCACCTCGATTTCATTGAAGGGATTGCCTCGGACCGGAGCGGGGTTCAGTATATAGCAAACCATATTCATCCGGACGGGATTCTCTCCACACGCAATCATTTGATCGGGATGGCCAAGGAAAACGGGATGAAAGCCATTCAACGGCTTTTTCTGATTGACAGCACGGCGATTCGCAATGGGATGAAAGCGATTCGCTCATCGGGCGCGGATGCGGTGGAGATCATGCCCGGCCTGATGCCCAAGGTGATTCGCGAGCTGACCGAGATGACGGAATTGCCGATTATTGCCGGCGGACTGATTAGGGAAGAGGAAGAGGTCCACGAAGCTCTGAAGGCAGGGGCGCTGGCCGTTTCGGTAGGCGAACCGGATCTGTGGCAAATGAAGTTATAGACAACGGAAAAGCGCTAAGCTATAATGAAATTAACGATGCATAAAGCTATGGGCGGAGACGATAAGAGAACCCTTTGCTGAACTTGCACCTTTATTTAGGTGTACAGTTTGAGCCAAAGGGTTTTTTGTATTTTCTCCGCTCCGCAAATAATAGAGAACAAAGGGGGAAATACAGCGATGAGTCAAACATTTTCGGCATTGAAACGTTCGGAAATTCTGGAAGCGATGCAGGCGGAGAAGCAGGACGTGCTGATTATCGGCGGAGGGATTACCGGTGTGGGCACAGCTTGGGACGCCAGCCGGCGGGGCTTGAAAACAGCGCTGGTCGAAATGAACGATTTCGCATGGGGAACGAGCAGCCGTTCCACGAAGCTGGTTCACGGCGGGCTGCGGTATTTGAAGCAGGGTGAGGTTAAGCTGGTCATGGAGGTCGGCAGGGAACGGGCGCTTCTGCACCGCAATGCGCCGCATATCGTTATTCCCGCTCCGATGCTGCTCCCCGTTTATAAAGGAGGCACTTATGGTTACCTGGCCTCCTCCGTCGGGTTGTACGTCTATGATTTGCTGGCGGGAGTGAAGAGAAAAGAACGCCGCAAAATGTTCAACCGGGAGAAAACGATGGAGATCGAGCCTCTGTTCAAGACAGAAGGGCTGAAAGGCTCGGGATACTATTACGAATACCGGACGGACGACGCCCGGCTGACGATGGAAATTGCCAAATGCGCCAACCGGAACGGGGCGAAGCTGGTCAATTATGCGAAAGCGGAACAATTCCTGTATGACAACGGCAAAGTGGTGGGCGTCAGGGTAACCGATCAATTAACCGGAGAGAGCTACGATCTGTATGCGAAGAAAATCGTGAACGCAGCCGGGCCTTGGGTGGATAAGGTCAGAGAAAAGGACCATGCCATCGTCGGCAAGAGAATGCTGCTGACCAAAGGAGTGCACCTGGTCGTCGATTATTCGAAGCTTCCCATTCGGCAGGCGGCCTATTTCGATGTTCCCGACGGCCGGATGATCTTCGTCATTCCCCGGGACGGTAAGACATATATTGGAACGACGGACACGTTCTACAAGGATGCCATTGAAGAGCCGCGGACAACGGATGCCGACCGCGATTACTTGATCGATGCAGTGAATGCCGCGTTCCGAAACGTGAAGCTGAAGGCTTCGGACGTCGAGTCGATGTGGTCCGGTCTCCGCCCGCTTATCCACGAAGATGGGAAGAAGCCGTCCGAGGTATCCCGGAAGGACGAAATTTTTGTAGCCGAATCGGGTCTTATTACGATTGCCGGCGGTAAACTGACCGGCTTCCGCAAGATGGCGGAGAAGGTGGTCGATCTGGTCGCCAAGCAGCTTGGCGCAGAGGAAGGGACCAGCTACCCTCCATGCAGTACGGATCAGGAGGTCATCAGCGGCGGGGAAACCGGCGGCGTAAGCTACGAGGAATACAAGGAGCGGATTATCCGGGAAGGAGAGGGGCTCGGATTGGCGCGGGAAACGGCCGCTTATCTGTATTCCCGTTATGGCTCCAACACTCCTGTCATTTATAACAAAATCCGCGAGTGGGAGAAGGAAGCTGCGCTAGATGTGGAGCAGAAGGCGCTCATTGCCGAGGTGCATTACTGCATCGAGCATGAGATGGCCGCATCGGCTGTTGATTTTATCGTCCGGCGCACCGGATTGATGTTCTTTAACGTGAAACGCGCCCGGGAAATCAGCGAATCGGTGCTTCATATTATGGCCGATCGCCTGGCTTGGGACGAAGCGGAGACCGAACGGCAGAGAGAGCGGTTGAACAAAGCGTTCGAAACGGTACGGGCGGTTCCTGCCAAATCCTATCCTGGACAGTAAGAAGGACAGAGGCCCGGACGGGGCTGGCTGCAAGGTTTGCCAGCCCTTGACCGGCTTGAAGTATGTTAGAATGGATATATAGGAATTCATGATCTTTTTTTTCGAAAGCGGGAGGGGTACAATGCCGAAACAATATATTCTAGCGCTGGATCAGGGGACGACAAGCTGCAGGGCTATTCTCTTCGACCGTTCGGGGCAAGGGGTGGCCATGGCTCAGAAGGAGTTTACCCAGCATTTTCCGCAGACGGGTTGGGTAGAGCATGATGCGGAAGAAATATGGCGGGTGCAGCTGGAGGTTATACGGGAGGCCGCTGCTCAGGTGAAGGCGGAAGATATTGCCGGTATCGGGATTACGAACCAACGGGAAACCACTGTTGTTTGGGATCGGGAAACCGGGAAGCCTTTACATCGGGCCATCGTCTGGCAGTGCCGGAGGACGGCCGATCTGTGCGATCAGTTGAAAGCGGATGGCTGGGAGGAGAAAATCCGCCAGAAGACGGGGCTTGTGACCGATCCGTATTTCTCGGGCACCAAGCTGCAATGGCTGCTGATGAATCATCCGCACATCCGGGAGAAGGCTGATTCCGGCCAAGCGTTGTTCGGAACGATCGATAGCTGGCTCATCTGGAATTTGACCGGGGGGAAGATTCACGTTACGGACATATCGAATGCATCCCGGACCATGCTGTTTAACATTCATGAACGGGATTGGGATGATGAAATCCTGCAGCGCCTGTCTATTCCGCGCAGCATGCTGCCTGAAGTGAAATCGTCCAGTGAGGTATATGGCTATACTTCTTTGCTGGGAGACGGGATCGACATTCCTATTGCGGGAGCGGCTGGCGATCAGCAAGCGGCGCTGTTCGGTCAGGCGTGTTATTCCGCAGGAATGGCTAAGAATACTTACGGAACCGGTTGCTTTATGCTCATGAATACCGGTCCGAAGCCTATCGCTTCCCGCAAAGGTCTGCTCACTACCGTGGCTTGGGAAATCGACGGGCAAATTGAATATGCGCTGGAAGGAAGCGTCTTCACGGCCGGGGCGGTCATTCAATGGCTGCGCGACGGTTTGGGGATCGTGGAACGGGCCTCCGACAGCGAGCAAGCGGCAATGTCCGTTCCGGATACGAACGGCGTTTACTTCGTACCGGCCTTCACCGGCCTGGGAACCCCTTACTGGAATCCTCACGCCAGGGGCATGATTACGGGATTAAGCCGGGGAACGGAGAGGGCGCATTTGATTCGTGCGGCGCTGGAAGCCATTGCTTATCAGTCGGCGGAAGTGCTGAGCGTCATGGAAGAGGAGTCCGGCATCAGCCTGCAGCAGCTTAAGGTGGATGGCGGTGCGGTGCAAAATAACTTCCTGATGCAATTCCAGGCGGACATTATCGGAACAGAGGTCTTGCGGCCCAAGGTGCAGGAAACCACCGCGTTGGGCGCCGCATTCCTGGCCGGCCTGGCCGTAGGCTTATGGAAGGATAAAGAGGAATTGAAATCAATTTGCGCCCAGGACGGACATTTCGTTCCCGAGATGGGGGAAGAAGAACGTCAGGCCAAATTTGCCGGCTGGAAGAAGGCGGTTGCCTATCAAGTCGGCTGACGGCACGGCAATCATAAATTATATGGACGCCGTCCCCTTGTAAGAGCGCGATTAGGGGACGGCGACAGGAGCCCGGGACAGAGGCGGCAAGGGGCCTTTGTCCCGGGATTTTTCTTTGTCAACACTTCCGGCGGTATTACCATTTCTCCGAAACAAGCTTCGCTTGGGTGAACAAGAGCAGGTAATCGCGCCCGCCCGCTTTGGAGTCGGTACCGGACATATTGAATCCGCCGAACGGATGGACGCCGACGAGCGCGCCGGTGCATTTGCGGTTGAAGTATAGGTTGCCGCAGTGCATATGGCGCCGGGCGTATTCCAGATGCTCGCGATTCCGGCTGAACACCGATCCGGTCAGGCCATACTCGGTATTGTTGAATATATCGACCGACTGCTTGAAATCATCCGCCTTGCAGACGGCAAGCACCGGGCCGAAAATTTCCTCCTGCATGATGCGGGCATTCGGCAGTACGTCCGCGATTACGGTCGGCTGCAAATAGTAGCCGTCGCCTTCCGCGATGTCTCCTCCGGCGACCAGGTGCCCTTCCCCCGCACCGATATCCATGTATTCCCGAATTTTGTTATAGGCGCTCTCATCGATAACCGGTCCGATCGGATGGTTTTCTTCCGGCAGGCCGACGGTTAATTGCTTCGTCTTCTCGACGATATGCCGGAGCACCTCTTCATACAGATCCTGATGGATGATGGCGCGGGAGCCGGCGGAGCACTTCTGCCCCTGGAAGCCGAAGGCGGATGCGACGATCGCGTCCGCAGCCTCCGCAGGATCGGCGCTGCTGTCCACGACAATGCCGTCCTTGCCGCCCATCTCGGCGATCAGCCGCTTGATCCAGATCTGGCCTGCCGCCGGGCGCGCAATCCGCTCGTTAATCCGCAATCCGACATCGCGGGAGCCCGTGAACGAGACGAAGCGGGTGCGCGGATGATCTACGAGCAGGTCGCCGATCTCTCCTCCGGAGCCGGGGACGAAATTCAGCACGCCGGCCGGCAGCCCGGCTTCTTCCATCAGCTCGACGAATTGGGCTGCAATGACCGGCGATGCCGAAGCCGGCTTGAGCACGACCGTATTGCCGGCGACGAGAGCGGCGCAGGTCATACCGGCCATGATGGCGAGCGGGAAATTCCATGGCGGTATGACGACGCCGACGCCGAGCGGGATGTAGGTCAGCCGGTTGTCCTCGCCAGGAAGCGGGGTCAACGGCTGCGGCTGGGCGAGGCGGATCATCTCCCGGCCGTAGAACTCCAGGAAGTCGATCGCCTCGGCGACGTCGGCATCCGCTTCGGCCCAATTCTTCCCGACTTCATACACAAGCCAGGCGGAGAACTCGAACTTGCGCCGGCGGATGAGAGCGGCCGCCTTGAACAAATAGCCCGCCCGAACCTCCGGGGCGACATGCTGCCAATCCCGGAACGCGGCATCCGCAGCGGCAATCGCCTGGTTCGCCAGATGAGCGTCGGCCTGGGCGACATAGCCGACGATCTGTTTGACTCGCCCGGGGTTGACGGATACGATGCTTCTGTCGGTCATGATCTTCCGGCCGTTGATACGAAGCGGATAGGTGCGCCCCAACCGGGCACGGACGCTCTCCAGCGCGGCAAGCATCGCCTGCCGATTATGTTCCTGCTTGAAATCGGTAAACGGTTCGTTGCGGTATTCCACCATCGTCATACCCAATCCCTCCAATATGATTATTATGAAATATGAATAATACCTACGATTTGAAGAGAGACTTCAGCACAAAACCTACGTTCGCCGGCCTTTCCGCCAAGCGGCGCATGAAATAGCCGTACCAATCGTTCCCGAATGGAACGTATACCCGCATCTTATATCCTTCATTTGCGAGATTGTGCTGCGCCTGGGTGCGAATGCCGTAGAGCATCTGAAATTCAAATTGGCTTCGCGGGATTTGACGCTCTTCGACGAAGTGCTTGACATGCTGAATGATGGCATCATCATGGGTGGCAATAGCGGCATAGTCACCATTGCCGAGATGCTGCTCGATGATCCGGATGAAATTGCGGTCAACGTCTGCCTTATTCGGGTAGGCGACGTCCGGCGATTCCTTGTAGGCGCCCTTCACGAGCCGCAGATTCGGCCGGAACCGGTGCAGCCTGTCGATGTCGTCCGCGCTCTTGTACAGGTAAGCCTGAATGACAAGACCGACCGTGTCGCCGTATTCCTCGCGCAGCTCGCAGAAAATATCGATGGAGGCCTCATTATGGGCGTAATCCTCCATATCGATGCGCACGAAGTTGCCGCAGGCGGCGGCGGTGTCCAGGATGGCCCGCATATTGCGCATGCACAGCTCCCTGGACAGATCCAGCCCGAGCTGGGTCATCTTGAGGGAGAGGTTCGAACGAACACCGCTCCTCTCAATTTCCTGCAGCGTTCGTATGCAGAATTGGGTCGATTCCAGCGCTTCTTCCTCTGTTAGAATGAATTCGCCCAAATGATCCAATGTGGCCTCAATCCCCGCTTCATTGAGTTCCCGAACCACTGCGATGGCATCCTCAATCTGCTCGCCGGCGACGAAGCGGCGGGCGCCGAATCGCAAGCCGTACTTCTTCGCGGCACGGTTGGCGAGGCGATTTTTAGACAGAAATAACAAACCATTCCTCAATAAGCTTTCCATCCGCGCATCTTCCCTTCTTACGGGTAAAAGTGTATAAAATTTAAACATATTTTATATTTATGATTAAATATAAACACAAAATATTGGAAATGTAAACACTTTCCTGAGTCTGCAACGGAAAAAGGGCGAAGTCCCAAGGTTGCCCGGCTAGTGATTGTTTTCTCATTGCAATCTGGTGGCCGTTTTGCCATAATCTAAGAAAAATCGAATGCTTGGAGATGGACGATGAGCCGGTCAGAAGTGATGGAAGCCGTGCTGAGCGGCTTGCTTGGCGCAATGAATGACGCCGTAACCGTCATAGACAATGAGGGGACGGTATTATATTGGAATCGGGTTGCCGAAGAGACGTATGGAATCAATGGTAAAGATATTATCGGACGCAAGATAGGGGATTTCTTCCAGAGGGAATCGATCATGCTCTTTCAGGTTATGGAGAGCGGCCGTGCCGTGTATCAGGTCTATCACGAGCCGCGGCCGGGCATGCATGTCATGATCAACGCGGCCCCGATCGCGGATGCGGCGGGGAAGACGATCGGAGCCTTGTCCATCGAACGCGACGTATCCTCTTATGTGAAATTAAGCGCGGAAATGTATCATCATCCGGAAGGCCAACCGCTGCTGCCCGCGGTCTTTCCCGCCAGGCTGCTTCAGCGGGTGAAGACGGTATTTTCCCTGGGGCAGCCGCTGCTCCTTAGCGGAGAGGGGGGAGTGGGCCGCACATCAATGGCCGAATGGCTGCACCGAAGCGCCGGCCGCTCCGGCCGCTTCGTGATGGTGAGCTGCGGCACCGTTCCGGAAGGAATGCTGGAGGCGGAATTGTTCGGCTATCAGGGAAAAGAAGAGCGGCCCGGGAAGCTGGATCTGGCGGCGGAGGGCACCCTCTACCTGAAAGACATGGACGCACTGCCTCCGGCGATGCAGGAGAAGCTGGCGGCAATGCTGCGCACGTCCCGCTTCGAGCGTCTGGGCGGCACGGCATCCGTTCCGCTGCAGTGCAGAATATGCGGGTCCGTCGGTCCTCAAGCCGCCGGGGAAGAGGCGGGCCGCTTGCTGCCTTCTTTGCGGTACGCCTTCCAGCTCTACACGGTTCCGCCGCTGCGCGAGCGGAAGCAGGACCTGCCGGAGCTGTGCCGGCTTTTCCTGGATCAGGCGGCCTCCAAGGCAGGCATGACCGGGCCGGAGCTTGCGCCGGACGCACTGGCGGCGGTGTTGGCGTACGATTGGCCGGGCAACCTGTCGCAGTTGCGGAATGCGATGGAGTACGCCGTAGCGGCGGCAAGCGGATCCGGCACTGTGACGTCCGCTCAACTGCCGGAAAATGCCCGCTTGAGGACTTTGAATGAGCTGACGGAGCCGGATCTCCCCCTCAGCGTCCATTCCGGCGAGTGGGAACGAGCCCGCATTGCCGAGACGCTCGAGCGGGCGAACGGAAACAAGGCCAAAGCCGCGCGCATGCTGCAAATCTCCCGGGGAGCCCTCTACTATAAGTTGAAGCAATACGGGTTGGAATAGGTGCAGATGGGTGCCGCCCACGGGAGTTTTCATAGAAGCCGACCAATCGCCATGCATCTTCACGAAGCGTGCCGGGAAAGGCTTATTTAAGAGAGCCCGACTTATGGATAAGCCTGGTTGCTGAGAATACTGTGCCATGAATCTCTCGGGGCGGCCTCAAGCAGGGTAATTCCGCGGCAAAAACCCGGATCGGATCGGGAGCCTTGCTTGTTGTGCTTACTCTTCGTGGTCTTTTTACCTGAGATCTGCCTTGAAAAATCCGTCTATTTTCATTTTCAGCTGGTGCCGTGCAAACGGAACGGCGCGTCTAACTGGATTTTATGCAGGTAAATTGAAGCGGATCGAGAAAAGCGATGAAAGTAAATGGAAAAACTCCATTTAAAATCGATGATTTTGGGGATCCTCGCCCTAATTGCGGGAAATAACTGGAGTTTTTCCAGTTAGATTTCGTTTTTCCTCCAAAAAGGTACAAACTAACTGTATAAAATCCACTTAGTTGTCATTTTCTGCGAGTAGACTGATAGAAGTAGTTCAACCGCATGACACCGCAACACCCATGACACTACATGAACCCATGAAACCCATGACACTGAATGAACCCATGAAACCCATGACACTGCGGCATCAGATTAAGAAAACAGATGGCTAATTTCAAGATAAGGGTCATTTCCGCCCGAGATAGCGACTTAGCTGAACGAGATTAGCAAGCTGGCCAAAATGAGCTGTAATTACTAAAAAATGTAAGGACGAAGAAGATGATTCATTAAACAGAGCAAAAATTACAGAGAGGTGAAGAAATCCACTAGGGTTTCCCTCTGAAGAATCAATCTAGTATTAATTAAGAAAGGCTTGTAATAATTTCCTTCGATTCCATATAAAAAATGGGCCGGGGTCTGCTCTTGAAGGCAGGCGCCGGCTTGTTTATTGCCTGCCGGTAAGCCGCCGGCACCGCATAAAATACTGGAAGTTCCTATGAAAGGCCGTGAATAAAACATCGGTGTACGCTCCATAGTAGATAAACGAAGAAAAACGTTATTCTGAGAGGATGTGCAATGGGAAAAAGAGACTTGGTCCATAAACAGCCGATCATTCCAGAACGGGATTGGATAGGCATGCAGGGAGTAGAGGAACCCGAAGGGCTCGGTCCTGCTTTGGAGCCCCGACTGGCCTGGTTCCAAGGGATGCTGGAGCGCTGCTTTGATGCGGTATTTCATCCCTTCACCGCGATGCCTGACGAACGTTCCTGCGTCTGTATCTATTTGCGCGGGATGGTGGATTTCGATTTATTCCAGCAATTCGTGCTGCAGCCGCTCACGTCGCCTCCCGGGGAGCATCCGCTGCATGTGCGAATCTTCGAGCATACCATTCTGCCCGCAGCCTCTTATTCCGCCATCCATCGGTTGAAGGAAGGTTTGAACGCAGTTCTGGACGGCAACATCCTTCTGCTGATAGATGGAGAAGAGAGAATGGTTTCTTTTCCATATGTTCTGATAGAAAAAAGAGCGATCGAGGAAGCCAAGAACGAGACCGTCATCCGGGGGCCGCGGGAAGGCTTTGTGGAGCATCTGGAGACGAATTTGACTCTGCTGCGGCGGCGCATCAAGAGTCCTTACTTAAAAATGGAGCGATACCAGATCGGCAGTTATACGCAAACGGATGTTGTCGTCACGTATCTGGAAGGAGTCTGTACGGAGAAGCTGGTGGACGAAGTGAAGCTGAGGCTGTCCCGGATCGTCATTGACGGAGTCCTCGATACGAGCTATGTGGAGGAATATCTGGAGGATAGCCCTTCATCGCCATTCCCCCAGCTTCAGTATACCGAAAGGCCGGATACGGCCGCCGCCGCTCTGCTGGAAGGACGGGTTGTCATTTTCGTAGACGGAACGCCGAATCCGCTGATTGCTCCCGTGACGATGTTCGCCATGCTGCAGTCCGCCGAAGATTATTATCAGCGGTTCTATGCCGCCAGTTGGATCCGGTGGATTCGTTACGGCTTGATGATCGCGTCACTTCTCCTTCCCTCCCTTTATATCGCTATTACCACCTTCCATCCGGAGACACTGCCTGCGAATTTATTAATCAGTGTGGCGGCTGCCAGGGATGTGGTTCCTTTTCCGGCGGTGGTGGAGGCCTTCCTGATGGAGCTGACCTTCGAAGGCTTGAGGGAGGCCGGGCTGCGGATTCCGAAGCCAATTGGGCAGGCGGTTTCCATTCTCGGAGGGCTGGTCATCGGACAGGCAGCGGTTCAGGCAGGCATTGTGGCCGCGCCGATGGTTATCATTGTGTCGCTCACGGGAGTAGCCTCCTTCGTCATTCCCCATTTCGATCTGGGGCTGACGCTTCGCTTCCTGCGGTTTCCGATCATGATTCTGGCCAGCGTCCTCGGCTTGTTCGGAATCGTCATCGGTTTGATCCTGATTTATCTTCATCTGATCACTTTGCGTTCTTTCGGTACTCCTTATTTATCCCCGATAGCTCCGATGAAGGGTCAGGATGCCGCTGACGTATTCGTCAGGGCTCCTTGGTGGCGGATGAGGAGAAGGCCTGAATATTACGCCGGGTCTCCCAATAAAGAACGACTGCAATATGTCAATCGAATGGAAAGGAAGGAGGAATAGATGAACCGCCTCTTGAGCAGAACGATTCGCCTGTCCTCGGTCCTGTCGGTTTGCATGCTGTTGACCACCGGCTGCTGGTCGCGTATTGAGATCAACGACAGAGCTTTCGTGACATCCATGTATGTTGATGATGCCGGGAATGGGCAGGTCCGGGTGTCGTTGGGCTTTCCGCTTCCCAACCGGCTGGTGCAGGGCCAGTCCGGCGGTGTGTCCAATGACGGCAACCCCTATACCCATATGACCAAAGAAGGGAAGACGATCGCCGAGGCCATCCGGAAGATTCAGAACGATCTTTCCCGCGAGATCAATTGGGGGAGCAACCGCATTATTGTAGTCAGCAGCCAATATGCAAAGCAAGGAATGCAGCCGCTGATGGAGTACCTTGGCCGTCTTCCTCACATCCAATTAAAAACATACTTATTCGTTGCCAAGGAAGAAGCGGAGAAGATCCCGCGGATGTCGGCCGTTTTCGAACGTTTTCCGAGCGAGGTGCTGAGGGAGTTTGCAAGAAGAAGGATGACTTTAAACGCACTCTTCGAGATCTGATGGGTGTCCAGCCTTATGGCGGCAGTTTAACTATGGGCTTGCTGTTGTCTCGTAAGGAAAACCTGGCCAGCGAAAAAAATAAAATAGGCGAATGGGTCGGAACGGAAGGGGCGGCTTTGATCAAGAACTATAAATGGTCGGGCAGATGGGGGCGGAGCAAACCGAAGGGGCCCTATGGATAATGAACCGGATGAAGTCCACGATTGTCAAGGCGTCCTCCCCTTCCGACGAAAGACCCGTGACCTTCGACATAATCAAAAGCCGTTCCCGGATAAGGCCGGTCTGGGATAAGGACGATCTCGTTTTTAAAATGAAAATAACCCTGCAGGCTCAAGTTCTGGCTTCCGATTCCAATCTAAGAATCACCGATCCCGCCAATATCGCCAAGCTGCGAACCGCGCTCAAGGAAGAGGTGGAAAGGATAATCCGCAAGGCTTTCGATGAATCCCTCCGTCATAAAGCCAATTTTTATAAGCTGGGGGAGAGAGTCGAGCTCCGGTATCCCAAGCGCTTCGCGTCTATCAAAGAAAAATGGCAGCACTATTACGCCGAGCATGCCCGGCTGGAATTGGAAATTGACCCCTATATCAAGAGGGCGGGGGGAGAGCAGGATCCTTTAAGAGCGGAATACGGAGAGCAGGAAGGAGGAGGCTCATGATTATCACCGTGTTATTATTGGGGTTCGGAGGGGCGGCCTGGCTGGAATGGAAGGAATTACGGCAGAAGGAGGAAGGCCGGAGAACCTATTGGATCGTTTTCGGCATTCTAGGATTTGCTCTAATATACAGTGCTGCCGTCAGTTTCGATAAAACCTTACCAAGCCTTAGCTCTTATATGATTCCATGGCTGAAGCCGATTCAGGATTGGATATTAATGAAATGAGGATGAGCCGGTCGGGTATAAGCAGGGCAGGAACTGGATCAGCATTGGCATTTTACAGGCAGGAGGTAGAGGATGGAGAGGATCACTCAAAGCCAAATCGTGATGCTGTTCGTTATTTTTTTCTATTCTTCCATTGCGGGATTTATGATCCGGCCGCTGGCCAAAGCTTCGGGATACGGTTCCCTATGGGTCATGCTGGCCGGGGGCGCGCTCGGGCTGGGATGGATTTATTTGTCCGTTGCATTCGCGAAGAGAAGGCCGGATGGCTATTTGGCCGATTATGGCCGGGAAATTGTGGGCCGTTGGCTGCATGTGCCGTTAATGCTGGTCATTGTTTTTTTCGCGCTTCAACTGTCAGCTTTCGTTCTGAGGGAATACCAGGATTTTATGGTGCAAAATTATTTACCCGGCACTCCCGATTGGGTCGTTTCCGGCATGCTGGGGATTAGTGCGGCGTTTGCCGTCCGTTCCGGCATTGAGGTGATTTTCCGGTTTGCGCAGGGGATCTTCATTCTTGTTGTAATCTCTATTGCCGTTACCACCGCCATGCTGGGGTACCAGGTGGACGGGCACCGGGCCATCGGTTTCTTCACCCGCTTTGACGTCAGGGAGATTTGGGAAGGGGCCTATATGGTTTGCGCATTATATGCGGAATGGGTGATGGTGGTCCTGTTTTTCCCGAAGCTCAAGGAGTCGGGGCGGACCTTCCGCAGCTTAACAGGGGCGGCGCTGCTGGGAACCCTCTTCGTTCTCATGCTGCAGGTTCCAACGCTGCTTCTGTTTGGCAGCGAGCTGACGACCAATCTCACGTACCCTTTGTTGGAGGCGGTGCGCTACATCCGCTTCGGAGATTTTCTCGAAAATATTGACCCGATGCTGGTAGCGATTTGGACGACTTGTATTTATATCAAGGTCTGTCTGTGCTTGTATGTTTCCGTGTTTGTACTCTCCCGGCTGCTCCGGCTCGACAGCGTGAGGCCTCTGGCGTTTGCCGCGAGTGCCCTGATGATCGGCTTATCGCAGCAGATGGCTCATGACGCTATTGAACTGAACGACTATTTGCAAAATGCGGCGATGACGTTCGGGCTGGCCGCCATGGGCGTGCCGCTGTTCTACTATGCCATCGACTCGCTGAAGAGCAGATGGCTGGCCGGAAAGCGCCATTAGGGGAACAGGCCCCTAATGAGCAGACTTCGCGTACTTCCTTCCGACGCTGTGCAGAATCCAACCGCAAACGATCAGGCTAAGTCCTCCCATCGATTCCAGTACGAACGGGGAGAAGCCCAGGTAGAATTTTCCGATGACTGCCGTCAGTGCGAAGAGCCACAGTCCTAAATAAACAAGCGACCGGCTGAATAATACGCCGAGCAGCACATAGAAGAAGGATAGAAAAAGAGCCCGGACCAAATGAACGAATACCCCGTTGACTGCTTCCAAGTAAAGCAGAAGCAATAGGGAAGCGAACAGGACAAATACGGGAAGCGCCATTTTGAAGGCGAGCTTCGTATCGCGGGTGCGATCGCCATCGGTCTTGTAAGAGAACAGCAGAATGACGCTGATGATCGCGGCTACGGCGGCGGAAGCCGGCTGAACCCAGAACGGCAGATTCCAGGAGTCCCGCAGCCAGAGGAGTGCGCTGAACAACCACTGCGCTCCCCATATATAGAATAATGGAATTAAAGGAACGGAAACTTTAATACAGGTACGCAGTATCCGGTTCCAATCGTTATCGTGCTGTAACATAAGCCATTCCCTCACTTTTCTGGTAGACTCCTGCAGACTAAGTCCAAGCGTTAGCTTACTACAGCAGCCGTTTACAAGTCAATTCCTCCAGGGGGGACTTTCCCTAGTAATCGCCCGCTTCCCTTGGAGGATCATGTGAAAAACCTGCGGGCGCGGTATGATTATAACGGACCTCAGGGTGGTCTGGAAGGGCCTTCCAGTAATTTTAACGGACTTCAAATGGTTGTCGAATAACGTGTCCAAGCGCGGTTTGACAATAACGGATCCTGGGGACCTTAAATAGCCCAGAATGGCCTTTTGGTAACTTTAACGGATGGCGTAAAGTATTCTGTGTACCAAGATTTGGAGCCTTCACAGGCGACAAAAAAGTAGGGTATTCTC
>NZ_JBHTIU010000018.1:0-1385 GCF_042677205.1 Paenibacillus residui | reverse complement strand
CATTCCGGTTCAGGCGCATTATTTACCGGCGAAAGGAATGACGCAGCTTTTGCAAACCATTTCCCGCGTTCGCCGCCAAATCAACCCGAAACTGCTGATAGATGGCGTGCTGCTGACGATGGTAGACAACCGGACCAACTTTGCCAAGGATATTTCCTTTGTTCTTCGGCGTGATTATGGAGACAAGCTGCGTGTGTTTCAATCGGAAATTCCGCTTTCCATCCGTGCGGCGGAAGCGAGCGCCAAGGGGAAGAGCATTTATAATCATGATCCGAGCGGCCAAGTAGCCCAAGCATATACGTCTTTTACAAAGGAGGTGCAGGGTATTGGCAAGGCAAGACGACAGACGCGCCAGTATCAAGCTGACCACAGTCGATGATTTATTTTCGACCGATGAGAGCCGCGCCGATGCACAGCGGGAAAAAGTGATGGACATCCCGTTGTCCGAGATCAGCGATTTCCCCGATCATCCATTCAAAGTAAAGGCGGATGAAGCGATGCTGGAAATGGCGGACAGCGTAAAACAATACGGCGTATTGGTTCCTGGACTAGTACGTCCGAAGGCAAATGGCGGGTATGAGATGGTCGCCGGACATCGGCGGAAAAAGGCGAGCGAGCTGGCGGGTATGGAAACGATGCCTTGCATTGTCCGTGAACTGGACGACGATCAAGCGACCATTATTATGGTGGACAGCAACCTGCAACGGGAACATATCGCTCCTAGCGAGAAGGCGTTTGCTTATAAGATGAAGCTGGAGGCGATGAATCGTCAGGGGCAACGTACTGACTTAACTTGTTCCCAAGTTGGGAACAAGTTTGAAGGAAAGAAATCTAGCGAGATATTAGCAGAACAAATGGGAGAAAGCAAAAATCAAATATTTAGATACATTCGCTTGACTCATTTGATCCCTTCCATTCTTGAAATGGTAGATGAAAAACGGATCGCGTTTAATCCGGCTGTCGAGTTGTCTTACTTGGCCGAAAAAGAGCAGCAAGACCTTTATGAAACGATACAGTCCGAAGACTGTACGCCTTCTTTGTCACAAGCGCTACGTATGAAGAAACTGAGTCAGGGCGGACGGCTCAATATGGATGTTATCTTCTCGATTTTGACGGAGGAAAAGCCCAATCAGAGGGAAAAAATGCACATTCAGCGGGAGCGCATTGATCGCTTTTTCCCTAAGAATTTCACTGAAAAACAAAAGGAGGACCTTATTGTCCAACTGTTGGAAAGCTGGTATCGCAAGCGGCAGCGCGAACATGGAAGATAATCTTAAGCAACATGAACAAAAAATAGCCATTCCTTACTCTCCATTGCAAGGGAGTTTTTTTGTGCCTACAAGGAGGTGACGGAGATGCTCTTTACGGAAGGTAAATGGCGGAAA
>NZ_JBHTIU010000017.1:0-1379 GCF_042677205.1 Paenibacillus residui | reverse complement strand
CATTCCGGTTCAGGCGCATTATTTACCGGCGAAAGGAATGACGCAGCTTTTGCAAACCATTTCCCGTGTCCGACGCCAAATCAACCCGAAGTTGCTGGTAGATGGCGTGCTGCTGACGATGGTGGACAACCGGACCAACTTTGCCAAGGATATTTCCTTTGTTCTTCGGCGTGATTATGGAGACAAGCTGCGTGTGTTTCAAACGGAAATTCCGCTTTCCATCCGTGCGGCGGAAACGAGCGCCAAGGGGAAGAGCATTTATAAGCATGATCCGAACGGACAAGTAGCCGAAGCGTATGCGGCATTTACAAAGGAGGTGAAGGGTATTGGCAAAGAAAGACGACAGACGCGCCAGCATCAAGCTGACCACAGTCGATGATTTGTTTTCGACCGATGAGAGCCGCGCCGATGCACAGCGGGAAAAAGTGATGGACATCCCGTTGTCAGAGATCAGCGATTTCCCCGATCATCCATTCAAAGTAAAAGCGGATGAAGCGATGCTGGAAATGGCAGATAGTGTGAAGCAATACGGCGTATTGGTTCCTGGATTAGTACGTCCGAAGGCAGAGGGCGGTTATGAGATGGTCGCCGGACATCGGCGGAAAAAGGCGAGCGAGCTGGCGGGTATGGAAATGATGCCTTGCATCGTCCGCGAACTGGACGACGATCAAGCGACCATTATTATGGTGGACAGCAACCTGCAAAGGGAGCATATCGCGCCTAGCGAGAAGGCGTTTGCTTATAAGATGAAGCTGGAGGCGATGAAAAGACAGGCAGGCAGACCAAGTAAAGAAAATGTGTCCCAAGTTGGGACACAAAAACGTTCCGATGAACTGCTAGCAGATCAAGTTGGAGAAAGTCGCAATCAAATTCAGCGGTATATTCGCTTGACTCATTTGATCCCTTCCATTCTTGAAATGGTAGATGAAAAACGGATCGCGTTTAATCCGGCTGTTGAGTTGTCTTACTTGGCCGAAAAAGAGCAGCAAGACCTTTATGAAACGATACAGTCCGAAGACTGTACGCCTTCTTTGTCACAGGCGCTGCGTATGAAGAAACTGAGTCAGGGCGGACGGCTCAATATGGATGTTATCTTCTCGATTTTGACGGAGGAAAAGCCCAATCAGAGGGAAAAAATGCACATTCAGCGGGAGCGCATTGATCGCTTTTTCCCTAAGGATTTCACTGAAAAACAAAAGGAGGACCTTATTGTCCAATTGCTTGAAAGCTGGTATCGCAAGCGTTAGCGCGAACATGGAAGATAATCTTAAGCAACATGAACAAAAAATAGCCATTCCTTACTCTCCATTGCGAGGGAGTTTTTTTGTGCCTACAAGGAGGTGACGGAGATGCTCTTTACGGAAGGTAAATGGCGGAAA